>NZ_JBHHMJ010000047.1:0-1158 GCF_042136455.1 Stenotrophomonas sp. 3diitr2024 | reverse complement strand
GTGCCGACCAACGGTCGGCACCCACCAGAGAAGTGACCCAGTGAGCGGCAGCCCCCAACGAGCGCAGCGACCCGCTGTTGCTCCCGCTTTTTCTGATCTTTCCGTGGTGCTCGCTGGAAACTGTCCGTGGCCGGGCGGGTGGGCTGCGCAGGGGCGTGAGCCGCATGGGCCTGAGGCATGCCTCGGGCGGGTTGGGCCGGATGCCCAACCCCGGTCTTGCCGTGTGCGCAGGACAGCGCACACGAGCAAGCGGCGACCGAGCTTACAGGGACGTACTTGCAGCGTCCCCTGCGCAGTCCACCCGCCCGGCCCTACCAGGAATCGCTGTCAGCCCGCCACGAGGGGCTCCGCCGTTGGCTGCGTTAGCGCGGCCAGGCGTTGGCGATGGTGCAGAACAGCCGCGCGGTCTGCTCGGTGTCATACACCGCGCTGTGTGCCTCGTTGGCATCCCAACCCAGCCCGGCGGCGGTGGCCGCACGCGCCAGCACGGTCTGACCGTACGCGATACCGGCCAGGGTGACCGTGTCGAACACGCTGAACGGGTGGAATGGGTTGCGCTTGTGGCCGGTGCGGGCCACGGCCGCGTTGACGAAGCCGAGGTCGAAATGGGCGTTGTGGCCCACCAGGATCGCGCGCTGGCAGCCGTACTTCTTCATCGCCGCACGCACCGGAGTGAAGATGTGGTCCAACGCCGCTTTTTCTTCCTTGGCCAGCCGGAACGGGTGGTCGAGGATGATGCCGGTCACTTCCAGCGACTTCGGGTCGATCTCCAGGCCCTCGGCCGGGACCACGTGGGCACTGGCGGTCTGGCCGGGGTAGAGCAGGCCGTTCTCGTCCATCTCGATCGGCACCGCAGCGATTTCCAGCAGCGCATTGCGCTGGCTGTCGAAGCCGCCGGTTTCCACATCCACCACCACCGGCAGGAAGCCGCGGAAGCGTTGTGACATCGCGCGCTGCGCCTGGGGTACTGCGGAATCGGGAGCGGCGGCAGGTGCGGAGGGGGAGTCAGTCATGCGTGAATTCTAGCAGAGCGACCCTGAGCGCCCGGCCAGCTTTCTGTGCATGGGCTCCCTGCGTGGGCGTGTGTCGACCAAGGTCGACACCTACCGGGCACCGCACGCTCTGGATTCCGGTAGGTGCCAACCTTGGTTGGCACAC
>NZ_JBHHMJ010000035.1:0-316 GCF_042136455.1 Stenotrophomonas sp. 3diitr2024 | reverse complement strand
CTCGGCTTCAATCCCTTCCGCCACGACAGCTTCCGGCGGGTCGACGATGCTGAATCCGAAGCCCGTGTTGGAGGCTGGAAGATACCCATGCAGACCGTCAGTACCGTCGGAGTACTCGCCGATGGCGCGCGCGATTGCCGGCGGCCTGGCGTTCTCGACCGTAGTCAGCCTGCTGTTCCTGCCGACGATCTACGCGGTGCTCGATGACCAAGAAGGAACGGCGCAATCCGAACCTGCTCAACGGCTCGCGCCGCGCGCGCATCGCCAAGGGCTCGGGCGTGACGCCGGCCGACGTCAACAAGCTGATGAAGCAGTA
>NZ_JBHHMJ010000027.1:0-362 GCF_042136455.1 Stenotrophomonas sp. 3diitr2024 | reverse complement strand
GGGATGTCGGAGTGCGGGGACGCCGCAAGTACGTCCTTGTAGGCTTGGCAGCCGCATCCATGCGGCTGACACCCCGCACCCCGACACCGCCCCACCTTCGACAGGTTCACTCGGCTGCTGGTAGGTGTCGACCTTGGTCGACACGGTAGATCCACGCCATGCGTGGATGCTTTTGGAATCCAATTCGAAATATTCGATTCCGATGGAGATTCATCCACGCATGGCGTGGATCTACTGCAGATCGCGGAGATCTGTCGTAGGCGGGGTGGGTCCGGTTGCGGGGGCGTGAGCCGCATGGATGCGGCGACCGAGCTTACATGGGTGAGGGCGCTTTGCTTGCGAAGCACTGCTTCGCAAGCGCC
>NZ_JBHHMJ010000026.1:0-4533 GCF_042136455.1 Stenotrophomonas sp. 3diitr2024 | reverse complement strand
GTGTGCCGACCAACGGTCGGCACCCACCGGTTCGCAGGTGGCTCAGAACTTCCAGCGCAGGCTGGCCGACACGAAGCGTGGCTCGCCGTAGTTGTTGTAGTCCAGGTTGGCCCAGTAAGTCTTGTCCAGCGCGTTGCGCACGCTCAGCGTCGCGGTCCAGTTGTCGCTGATGCGGTAGTTGGCATTGAACTGGACCAGCGAATACGCTGGCTGGTTCACCGTTACCGTGCCGCCCAGCGGGTAGGCGATGTTGTAGCCCTGCACCTTGCTCTGCCACTGCAGGCCACCGCCGATGCTCAGGCGTTCCAGCGCACCGCGCAGCTGCAGTTGCGTGTTGAGCTGCAGCAGGTCCTTGGGCGGGTTGGCGTACAGCAGGTCGGTGGCGGCGCGGGTGACCTTGACGTGGGTGTAGCCGGCATTGACCGTCCAGCCCGGCAGGATTTCGCCGTTGATATCCATCTCCCAGCCACGCGCCTTGGTACCGTTGACGCCGATGTAGGCCGAGCTGCCGTCGCTGAGCGAACCCTCCGGCACGCCCATGTCACGCACCGCGTAGTTGTCCTGCTTGGCCTCGAACACAGCGGCATTTGCGGTCAGGCGGCCATCGAACCACTGCGTCTTGATGCCCGCTTCCAGGTTCGAGCCCTGCACCGGCGCCAGCAGGTTCTCGTTGCGGTCCTTGTAGTTCTGCGGATTGAAGATCTCGGTGTAGCTGGCATAGGCCGACACGTTCGGGGTGATCTCGTAGACCAGGCCCACGTACGGAGTGACTTCATCGCTCACCTTGTACGCACCGCTGGTGCCGGTATAGGCGCCGGCGGCGTTGTAGGAGCGGGTGAGGGTTTCCCACCGGCTCAGGCGTGCACCGGCGATCAGCGACAGCGGATCGGCCAGGTGCAGGCGGGTGGCCAGATAGACGCCACTCTGCGTGGTCTTGGCCACGCGGCGCGCGCCGGTGCGGCGGTAGGTCACCTCGGAGATATCGCCGTTCCAGCTGTATACGTTGGGGATGTAGTAGCAGCGCTCGCGTGCACCCGTGGCGCTGACACACGTTGCCCAGTCGCTCGGGAAGTTCAGCGCCACGGTGTTCGTGGTCCCTTCCAGATCCGACCACTGGGCACCGACCGTGAGGTCGTGGTCGCGGCCGAACAGCGGGAAGTTGCCGGTCAGGTAAGCATCGACATTGCGGCGGGTGTCTTTCGAATCACCGGCGGCCGCACGCAGGAAGATGCCCGAGCCGGTCACCGGGTCCGGGTTGCCGGTGCCGTACAGGCGCACGTTCTGCACGTTGCCGCGGGTGTAGGCGGTGTTGATCTTCAGCAGCCAGTTGTCGCCGAAACGCTGCTCCAGGTTGGCGAAGGCGGTGTTGCTCTCGCGCTTCCAGTAGCTCCACTTCGGCGACAGGTTGGTCGAGCGCGGCAGATGGGCGAAATTGCCCTGGCTGTCGAAGAACGGCACGGTGCCCCAGGTCGAACCGGTCGGGTTGTTGTCCTGGGTCTGGTAGCCGAGGGTGAGGGTGGTGCTGTCGGTGACATCGCCTTCCAGCACCGCCATGCCGGCCATCTTGTTCTCGTCGTAACGGTCGTAGTACAGCCCGCGATCGGTGTAAGCGGCGACCACGCGGCTGCGGAAACGGCCGTCATCGGTCAGCGGTGCGGTGACGTCGGCTTCCATGCGGCGGTAGTCCCAGCTACCGGCGCTGACCGCGAACGACGCGTCGAATTCCTTGCCGGGGCGCTTGCGCAGCAGGTTGACCGTGGCCGACGGCACGCCGGCGCCGCTGAGCAGGCCGTTGGCACCGCGGATCACTTCGATGCGGTCGTAGAAGGCGGTGTCGTATTCCTGGTTGGTGGAGCCGCTGTAGGTGGGAATGCCGTCGACCTGGAAGTCGGTGATGGCGAAGCCACGCGCGTAGTACAGCGGGCGCTGCGTGTCATAGAAGGACACACTGACGCCGGTCACGTTGCGCATCACATCGTTGATGCTGAACAGTGATTCGTCCTGCAGGCGCTGCAGGCTGATCGCGGTGGCCGACTGCGGGGTTTCCTGCAGGGTGATCGGCAGGCGCGTGGTGCTGGCCGGCGGAGCGGACTGCTCGGCCCGGACGCTGACCCGGTCCAGGGTCTTGGCATCGCCGGCGGCATCGGTGGCGGCGAACGCGGCGGGCGTGGTCAGCAGGGTCAGCGACGAAAGCAGGGCAGCCGGCAGCAGCGCGCGGCGGGGCAGGCGGTTACGGACAGGCAGGGGCATGGTGGGCTCGAGGCTTGGAAACGGGGGAAGGGCGGCAACAGTCGTCCAGCACCCGGGGCGGCGGCTTCGGGCACGGTCAGGTCCATCTGGAGCGGCGCGATTACTGCGCAGGGTGCAAATGTAAATAATTCTTAACAACATTACAATTCGCGTCACTGCGCAGGGGCTTCCCGGCGCAGAGCGGTGGCGGGCTGGGGTCGGATCCCGTTGCTGCAGGCAATGGGCTCTGACCCCATCATCGACGCCCAATCGCAGGTCAGAGCCCTCCCGTGCGGGAGGGATCCGACCCACCTCGCACAAAAACAAACGGCCACCCGAAGGTGGCCGTCCGTCTGCATCGAAGGAACGCGCGGGCTTACAGCGCCTGCAGTTCCTCATTGGCATTGCGCTTTTCCTTCGCCGGTGCCGGAGCCGCAGCGGCCGGAGCCGGCACCGCCGCGTTCGCATCCACCGGCACCTCCAGGTACGGCAGGTGCAGGGTCTGGCTGGTCAGCGTACGGATCTCGTTGACCAGTGCGGCGCTGTCGTTGAGCTTGCGCCCGTACGACGGCACGATCTCGCGCAGGCGGGTTTCCCAACCGGCCTTCATCTGGTCCGGGAAGGCCTTGGCCATCAGGTCCAGCATGATCGGCGGCGAGGTCGACGCGCCCGGCGACGCGCCGAGCAGCGCGGCGATGGTGTGGTCCTTGTCGGTCACGATCTCGGTACCGAACTGCAGCACCGGGCCCTTCAGCGGATCGCGCTTGATGATCTGCACGCGCTGGCCGGCGGTGACCAGCTTCCAGTCACCCGGCTTGGCATTGGGGAAGTACTTGACCAGTTCGGCCTGGCGGTCGGCATCGTTCAGGCGCGCCTGGCCCATCAGGTACTGCACCAGGTCCAGGTTGTCCTTGCCCACTTCCAGCATCGGGCCAACGTTGTTGTGGGTCACCGAGGAATACAGGTCCCACCACGAGCCGTGCTTGAGGAACTTGGTGCTGTACAGCGCGAACGGCCCGAACAGGACCACCGGCTTGCCGTCCAGCTTGCGTGCATCCAGGTGCGGCACCGACATCGGCGGCGAACCGGTTTCGGCCATGCCGTAGGCCTTTACGCCATGGCGCGAGGTCACGTCCTGGCCCTGGAAGGCGAGGAACTGGCCACCGACCGGGAAGCCTGCGTAGTCCTTCGATTCCGGAATGCCCGACATCTGCAGCAGCTTCAGCGCGGCGCCGCCGGCACCGATGAACACGAAGCGGGTGTGAGTGGTGGTTTCGGTGCCGGCCTTGAGATCCTTCACCGTGACGTTCCAGCTCTTGTCGGCGTTCTGCCGCAGGGCGGTCACTTCATGGTTCAGGTGCAGGCTGAAGTTCGGGCTGCGCTGCAGGCCGGCGGTCAGCTGGCGGGTGATCACACCGAAGTTGACGTCGGTACCGAGCGGCATCCAGGTCGCGGCAACCTTCTGCTTCGGGTCACGGCCTTCCATCAGCAGCGGGGCCCACTGCTTGATCTGCGCCGGATCCTCGGAGTACTGCATGCCGTAGAACAGCGGGTTCTTCACCAGGGCCTGCTGGCGCTTGTGCAGGTAGGCGATGTTGTCATCGCCCCAGACGAAGCTCATGTGCGGGGTCGGGTTGATGAAGTCGCTGGGCTGGCTCAGCCGGCCTTCCTTCACCTGGTGCGACCAGAACTGGCGCGAGACCTCGAACGATTCGGCGATGCCGACCGCGCGCTTGGTCTCGATGCTGCCGTCGGGCAGTTCCGGGGTGTAGTTCAGTTCGGCGAACGCCGAGTGGCCGGTGCCGGCGTTGTTCCAGCCATCGGAGCTTTCACCGGCGACGCCGTCGAGGCGTTCGTAGACCTGGATGTTCCAGTCCGGCTGCAGTTCCTGCAGGTAGGTGGCCAGGGTGATGCTCATGATGCCGGCGCCGACCAGCACAACATCGACGGGCTTGTCGTTGCTGGCGGCGGGCACGGAGCGCTGGGTCAGTGGCCAGTACAGGAACAGCGCGGCGGCCAGCAACAGCAGCACGAGCAGGGCGAGCAGGGCCTTGCCAAATTTCTTCATGGGGGCGGGATCGTTGGCGGAGGGGAAGGGGTCAGGATGCGCGTGGGGCAGGGAAAGGGCGTGAAGAAACAACGCCTTGCAGCATCCATCCGCGATTCTAACCGGATCCGGTCGTTTTTTGATGCAACGCAGCATCCGACGTTTCGCGGCGCCGTCACGTGGGGGGCGGGCTCGACCTGATGACCTCAGCCCAGTAGCGCCAGGCCATGCCTGGCGACGCCGTCAATCAGACCCGC
>NZ_JBHHMJ010000703.1:0-1713 GCF_042136455.1 Stenotrophomonas sp. 3diitr2024 | reverse complement strand
AACTGGCACGGGAGCCGGCGCAGCTGGAAGCGCTGCTGGCCTAGCTTCCTGTGGAGCCGAGCCCATGCTCGGCTCCACAGAACCGCCCCCCTGCGCCAGCGTATGTCCGGATGATGTCCATTCCATGACCCGCGAAGTCAGGCGGCACAAGGCTGTAACCGTATACATGCGGCGTGAAGGATGTGCTAATTTCCGTTCTTTATCGGGAGAGGCCCATCCACCATGTTCGAGCGTCAGCGTCGCACCAAGATCCTTGCCACCCTCGGTCCGGCCACTGACCCGCCGGGCGTGCTGGAGGATCTGTTCCGCGCCGGCGTCAACGTGGTGCGCCTGAACTTCAGCCATGGCGATCCGTCCGGCCAGGCCAAGCGTGCCGCCGAAGTGCGTGCCGCTGCGGCCCGCGTGGGCGTGGAAGTGGGCATCCTGGCCGACCTGCCGGGCCCGAAGATCCGCATCGAGCGCTTCGCCGAAGGCAAGGTGCAGCTGAAGGCGGGCGACCGCTTCGACCTGATCGCCAGCGAGAACGCCGGCCCGGGCACTGCCAGCGAGGTGGGCGTGAGCTACCTCGGCCTGCCGCAGGACGTCGGCCCGGGTGATGTGCTGCTGCTCGACGACGGCCTGATGCAGTTGCAGGTGGTGGAAGTACAGGGCGACCGTATCGTCAACACCGTGCTCAACGATGGTGTGTTGTCCGACCGCAAGGGCCTGAACAAGCAGGGCGGCGGCCTCTCGCTGGGTGCGCTGACCGAGCGCGACAAGGAGCTGATCGGCATCGTTGCCAAGATTGGCGTGGACTTCATCGCCGTGTCGTTCTGCCGCAATGCGCAGGACATGAACGATGCGCGCGACATCGCCCGTTCGCACGGCTGTGATGCCGCGCTGGTGTCGAAGATCGAGCGCACCGAGGCAATCGAGAACCTGGAAGAAATCGTCGAGGCCAGCGACGTGGTGATGGTCGCCCGTGGCGACCTGGGCGTGGAAATCGGCGATGCCGAGCTGCCGGGCCTGCAGAAGAAGATCATCAAGGCGTCGCTGGCGCAGAACAAGGTGGTGATCACCGCCACGCAGATGCTGCAGTCGATGGTGGAAAGCCCGATCCCGACCCGCGCCGAAGTACTGGACGTGGCCAACTCGGTCATCGACGGCACCGACGCAGTGATGCTGTCGGCGGAAACTGCCGCTGGCGCCTACCCGGTCAAGGCCGTGGAGGCGATGGCACGCATCTGCCTGGGTGCCGAGCGCCAGTTCCAGACCGAGACCGACTTCAACGCGTCGCCGCGCAACCTGGAACGTGCCGACCAGGCGATTGCCATGGCCACCATGTTCCTGTCGCAGCACGTGGGCGTGCGCGCGATCGTGGCGATGACCGAATCCGGTGGCACCGCACGTTACCTGTCGCGTTTCAGGGCCAAGGCGCCGGTGTTCGCGGTGACCCGCCATGACGGTGCGCGCCGGCAGATGGCGCTGATGCGCGATGTGTTCCCGATCAACTTCGACAGCCGCGGCCTGACCCCGCGTGAAGCCGCGCGCGGCAGCATCCGCCTGCTGGTGGAATCGGAACTGCTGCAGGCCGGTGATCGCGTCGTGTTCACCAGTGGCGAGCACACGCCCGAAACCGAGGAGTACGGCATCGCCAGCTTCGTCTATCGCTCGCGGCGACCGTTCCATCCCGCGCGCTTCGCCCGCGCGCTGCAGTCGGGCATGCCCGGCGTG
>NZ_JBHHMJ010000679.1:0-2100 GCF_042136455.1 Stenotrophomonas sp. 3diitr2024 | reverse complement strand
GTGGCCATCGTGGCGGTGATGCGGAAGATGCTGGTGATTCTCAACGCCCGCGTGCGTGACGCTCAAGGCGGATCGATCCCCGCCTGAAGCCAGCCTGCGCGTGCCCCAAAAGGCTGCCGGCCAGCGGCCGGCACTACCGGAGCAGGTCGCGCAGGCCCTCACGGTAGCTGGGGAACCTCGGCTCCCAGCCCAATGCTTCACGCGTGCCACGGCTGTCGATGCGCTTGTTGCTTTCGTAGAAGCGCCGCAGCGTCGGGCTCAGTGCCGGGTCATCCCAGGCCACGGCGGGCGGCAGCGCAAACCCGCCCAGCTTCGCGGCGAAGGCCAGCACATCCTGCGGCGGTGCAGGCTCGTCGTCGCTGGGCAGGTAGAGACCCTGCCGGGCCGGTCGCCGCATTGCGGCGATGATGACGGTTGCCAGGTCATCCACGTGCAGTCGGTTGAACACCTGGCCCGGGCGAACCACGTGGCGCGCACGCCCCTGCGCCAACTGCACCAGCGCATTGCGACCCGGCCCGTACAGGCCGGGCAGGCGGAACACCGCCGAGGCGATGCTGCGTTGTCCGGCCAGTGCACGCCACTGTGCTTCCGCGAGCAGGCGCTGCACACCAGCCGCTTCAGTGGCGTCGGCCGCGCTGCGCTCGTCGATCCAACCGCCGGCGCGGTCGGCATACACCGAGGTCGACGACAGATAGCCGACCCAGCGCAATGCCGGGCTGGCCTGCAGCGCGGGCAGCAGCAGGCGCAGTGCCGGGTCGCCCTCCGCGTCGGGCGGCACGCTGCACAGCACGGCATCGGCCTGCGCGATCTCATCGAGCAGGGCAGGCGACGGTGGCGTGTCGGCGTGCAGCTGATGCCGTGGCAGGCCATCGTCCGGCGCGAACGAGGGATCGCGCACCGTGCCGGCCACGCCTACGCCGTGCGCCTGCAGCTGCGCGGCCAGCACGCGTCCGCTCCAGCCCAGCCCGAGAATCAGTACCCGCGCGGGCAATGGGCTGGCCTGCAAGGCGGGACTCACGCGACCCGCAGTGCCTGGTAGGCCTGCAGGCTGCTGTAGGCAACCTGCAGCAGCAGGGCTTCCTGATCAGCCCTGCGCGCACGCACCAGCATGTCGCCAACAATCTGTTCGGCCTCCACCTGCTGGCCGGCCTCCAGATCACGCAGCATCGAGGCCTTCAACGCCGAGCCGGCCTGGGTCAGCGTGCCGCGCGCAGTGTCCTTCGCTGCCTCCGGAACCGGTTCACCGGCGGCTTCGGCGACGGCCAGGCACTCGTCGTAAAGGCCACGTACGATCGCCTCGCCATCATCGGTGGCGACGATGGTGCCGATATCCGCACGCAGCAGGCAGGTGGCTGCGGCCAGCGCGGTCAGGAAGGTGTACTTGATCCACTGTTCCTGGCCGATGCGCTCGCTGGCCAGGTGATCAAGGTTGGCCTTCGCGCAGACCGCAGCCAAGGCGCGCACGCGCGCGGAGATCGCGCCGCCGTCGCGCTCGCCGAAGGTGAGCTTGGCCGGCTTGCCCAGATGCAGCACCGCGCCATCGGGCGCCTTGGTGGCGCTGATGAAGCACAGGCCGCCGAGCACGGCGTCGCGGCCAAAGCGCAGATCCAGTGCGTTGTAGTGGTGCAGGCCGTTGAGGATCGGCAGCACGGTGGTGTTCGCGCCGACTGCCGGGGCGATGGCATCGATCGAACTGTCCAGGTCGTAGGCCTTGCAGCTGAGGATGACCAGGTCGAAGGGCTTCTGCGCGGCCAGTGCGGGCAGTGCATCAGCAGTGACGTGCTGAACCGGGAAACGCGCATCACCCAGTGGGCTGCGGATGACCAGGCCATCATGGTCCAGCTGCGCGGCGCGCGCGGGGCGCACGAGGAAGGTCACGTCCACGCCGGCCTGGGCCAGGCGGCCACCGAAGTAACCGCCGGTACCGCCGGCGCCGAGGATCAGGATGCGCATTGCACGTTCACCGTTTTCTGGGGGGAATCAGAACTGCGATTGTGCCGGAGATTGCAGGCAAAAAAGAGCCGAGCATAGGCTCGGCTCTACAGACTGCTGCATCCACGCATGGCGTGGATCTGGTGTTGCCGGCCAGCGGCCGGCACT
>NZ_JBHHMJ010000678.1:0-386 GCF_042136455.1 Stenotrophomonas sp. 3diitr2024 | reverse complement strand
CCGCAGACCGGCCGTTCGCTGGGCCGCAGCGAACACCCATGCTGCACCATCCGCATTGACCGCGTGGCTGCACAGACCTCGTACGGCACCATCGAAGACGGCGTTGACGCGATGCGCGGCGGCTTCCGTCCGGGCCAGATTGATCTGTAGCGCAGCGGCGGCGAGCTCGGTCATTTCCGTCGTGACTTTCCCGCTGCCGCGCGCTCGCAGCCAACCGAGAATGTCGACGAGATGCCAGATCGAGGTCGAGCCGTCATCCTTCACTAGCATGTTCTCGCCGCCCGGCACACCGTGGCCACCAGCCTTAAGCGTCTTCGCCGGCAAATCGAGTGGACTGCCAGTGTGACCCGGGTAAGAGCGTGCACCGGCCTGATAGACGTGATTTG
>NZ_JBHHMJ010000668.1:0-1229 GCF_042136455.1 Stenotrophomonas sp. 3diitr2024 | reverse complement strand
CGAACCGGGGCCGGGACGGCGAGCCAACGTCAGCCTGCAATGGTCGTGGCGCTGAAAGGGGTAGTGCGGGCCGCTGGCCGGCATCGCGCCGTGCACGACGTCAGGAGGTTGCCGGCCAGCGGCCGGCACTACCCGTAAATCGGGGCCGCTGGCCGGCATCGCTCTGTGTAGGGCAGCCCAGACCTTGCCGGCCAGGGGCCGGCACTACCGGTCAGTCGGGCGCCTTGGCCGGTACGAACGGCGAGGTCGGGTCGCTGGCCGGGAAGGTCTCCTCCAGCGCCTCGTCCTGGTTGTCGCTGGCGCGCTGCTTGCGTTCGCGACGTTTGAGCGGGCTTTCCTGGCCGCCGCGATGGCGGTCGCCGCCATCCTTGCGGTCCTGGGCGGCCTGTTCAGCCTCGTGCTTCACCGGCAGATGGTCGCCACCGTGCTCGGCGTCGTAGAAAGGTGCGCCGGTGCCGCGGTAGTCGGCATTGTCGGCATCGCGCTTGCCGCGCTGTTCACCGGGAATGGGCGGGTGGTTTTCCCGCAACGGGTCTCGGGAATTCTCTCGGCTCATGGTCTGGCTACCTGCGCTCGGGGCTCCCACTACACCGCGCCACAGGTAAAGCCGCCGCGAACCCGGCGTCATGAACATCTCGCTCACCCCCCGGTAACGGCACCGCGCGTATTCCTGCCCACCCGCCCCCGCTGCAGGAGCCGGCCATGCCCCGTCTTGAACGACCCGCACCGTCCGTGTTCAACGCCCTGCTCGATCCGCTCGGCCAGCGCACCGCACAACGCCGCACGCGCCGCCATGAAGATCCGCAGGCGGTGGCGCAGGACTACCTGCAGTACATGCTCAGCGACTACGAAGAGCGTCGCGGGCAGAACCACCCCAACTGGCGCGATCTATGCCCGGTCTATGCCTTCGCATTGACCACCCACGCTGCGGACTGGCCGCGCGGTGACGCCGCGGATACCTGTGAGGAACTGGCCGAACACTGGGAACAGATGCGCGGGCAGTCGCGGTTGAGCTGGTCGCAGGCACGGCCGGTGGTGGAAGACGCCTGGCGCGCGCTGGATCATATTCCTGCGGCGGCGGTGAGGCCGCTGCTGCAGTAGTGCCGGCCGCTGGCCGGCATTCCGCTGCCCCAACGGCAGATGAGGCTGCCGGCAACGGGCCGGCACGATGCACCGGGACCAGATCGGGCTTCTGCTAAAATCCGGGGTCCATGTCGCGTACCTCATAC
>NZ_JBHHMJ010000655.1:0-465 GCF_042136455.1 Stenotrophomonas sp. 3diitr2024 | reverse complement strand
GGCGTTGACCGCGCAACGCGCGGGCAACGCCGCAGTGATCTTCGAGCGTACGTCATGCGTGATGTCGCGATGCTTCTGTCATCACCGTGCAAAAAAGCCTTGACGAAATCTGCAGGATCTCTAGAATTCGCCCCCTTGCTGCAGCGCATCGCTTCTCCGGAAACGACACGCGAGCAGCGACGCCACCACCGACGAACGAGTTGATCGAACGAAGGTGTTGACGGACTCGAAAATTCCGGCATAATAGGCGGCTCGCAACGACGAAAGGCCCTCGGGCCCAACGACGAAGCAGCATCGGCAACAACGTCCACTCCGGTGAGACGGCCTTGAAAAAAGGTGTTGACGAAGCAGAAAAGCCGGCTATAATGGGCGGCTCGCTACGAAGGAAACTTCGCAGCACACGGGAACGGCGCTGAGGCCACTTCCCCGGATCTTTGAAAGTATGCGCAGGTATCTTGTGAAGGC
>NZ_JBHHMJ010000653.1:0-12471 GCF_042136455.1 Stenotrophomonas sp. 3diitr2024 | reverse complement strand
CGGCGGCCGGCCGCCGTGACGTGCTGGTCAAGGATGCACACGGTGACTACCAGTTCCTGCTGATGCCGCTGGACAAGGTAAGTGGCATCGAGAACCGCGGTCTTTACCAGCGTGGGGCGCCCAACTATTTCGCGGCCGCCTGGGAGGCGCGCGCGCACACCGAACAGGCCCTGGGCCAGCCATTACCGCGCAACGTAGCCAGCCTGGCGCTGAATTCACCGCACGGACGGTCGCAGCACCAGTTGCATATCCATGTCGATTGCCTGCGCACGGACGTGCTGCAGGCCCTGGATGCACACGCCGGCGCCCTGGGGCCACGCTGGTCACCGTTGCCGGTGCTTCTGCGCGGGCATCAGTACCAGGCCTATCTGTTGCCCGGTGCGGAAATGACCGCCAATCCGCTCAACCTGCTGGCCTATGGCCTGAGCGGCGTAGGCGATGTGGGCCAGTGGAGCCTGGTGGTGGCCGGACGCGATGACGTGCAGGGTGGCCCCGGCTTCATCCTGCTGGCCACCCGCGTGGATGCCGCCAGTGGCAACGATGCCAGCGGCGAAGAACTGCAGGATCACGCCTGCACGGTGCTGACCGGCGCGGGTGCGGCACTGGAGCGGGTGCGCTAGCCGATCCGCTGCAGGTGGCTGTGCCACGCTGGCGCGGTAAGCGCCAGCAACTGGCGGTCATGCCATCCCTCGGCGTCCAGGTGGAAGTCGCGCAGGATGCCTTCACGCATGAAGCCCAGGGCCTGCAGTGCCTGGGCGAAAGGGGTGGTGCAACCCGGTGGCAGCAGTACGAAGATGCGATGCAGGCCGACATTGTCGAACAGGAACGGGCACAGCGCGCGCAGTGCGGCCTGTGGATGGGCGTTGCGGTGCTGCAGGGACTGCAGTTCTGCGCAGCGCGAATGCAGTGACTGCAGGCGGACATGCAGTTGGTCGTGCAGGATGCCCTGCGCGTCGTCGAACACGCCCAGTACCAGTAGATCGTTGTCTTCCTGTAGGCGTGAACGATGGACGCTGGCAAGGAAGCGGGCCTCTTCATCAATGCCGTAGGAAGGCCGTTGGCCGCGCTGGCGACGGTCGTCGAAGGTGCGCCAGCGCGGCAGATCGGTGCGCTGGAAGGAACGCAGGGTGATGGGCGTTGCCTGGAGGTGCAGCAGGTGGCGGCGCAGGACGGGGCGCAGCGGGGCGAGGTGAGTGTAGGTGGCGCGGTTGGTCATCCATGCACGATGCGTATCGGAAGCGCGCCAGACCATGCAATTCATTGCAAAAGTGTGGCGGTGCCGTGGGTCCGTCTGATTCGGTTCAGGCATAAGCCCATCAGGGCTGGTCATTTCCGTTGAAACCACCCATTCAGGACACTTTCGTTACGGGATCGTTATGTGCCCCACAGGCCGCTCCCGCTACCACCCGCCCAACTCCCCCCAGGAAGCCCATGTCCGCCTCCCCCAAGGCGCTGCGCCCGCGTCCGCTGGTGCTCGCACTGTCGTCCCTGATGCTGGTTTCGCTGCCGGCCTTCGCGCAGGAAAGCGCGCCCACCACATTGCAGGAAGTGAAGGTCACCGGCTCGCGCATTCCGCGCGCCAGTGTCGAGGGGCCCTCGCCGGTGACGGTGATCAGCCGCGAGCAGATCGACGCGCAGGGCTACCGCAATGCCTTCGATGCGCTGAGCGCGCTGACCGAGAACACCGGCAACGTGCAGGGCGAGGACTTCGGCAATACCTTCACCCCGGCCGCCAACACCATCAACCTGCGCGGGCTGGGCCCGAACCGCACGCTGGTGCTGGTCAACGGCCGCCGCCAGGCCGACTATCCGCTGGCCTACGAGGGCTCGGTAAACGTGGTCAACCTGGCCAACATCCCCAGTGCGCTGATCGAGCGCATCGAGGTGCTGGCGGCCGGTGCGTCGGCGGTGTACGGCTCCGATGCCATCGCCGGTGTGGTCAACATCATCCTCAAGGACCGCTTTGAAGGCGTGGACGTGAACGTGCGCGCCGGCGGCACCCAGCAGGGCGGGGGTGACAACCAGCGCGCGCAGGTGGTCGGTGGCAGTTCCGGCGAGCGTTGGGATGCGCTGTTCGGCTTCGAGTTCGACGTGCGCAAGGCGATCCACGCGCGCCAACGCGACTTCATGGATTCACTGGACGATGATCCGGCCGGCAAGGCGCCGCAGGCGACCGCGATCGCCTATCGCCGCAATGCTGCCACCGGCCGCAACATCGATCCGGGCGTGAGCGGCTGCGACGCAGCGTCGGGCATTTATGGCGGCAGCGTGTTCCGTGCCAACAACCCGCGCCAAGGCTGGTACTGCGGCAGCAACGAGGCCGCCGCCAGCTACTGGACCGTGCAGACCCAGAAGCGCAACCTCAATGGCTATGGCCTGTTGACCTTCCACGTCAACGACACCACCGACCTGTTCGCCGATGTCGCCGTGGGCAGCGCGCGCATCTACAACAACACGCGCGCGCCGACCTGGACGTCCTCGCGCAACTACTTCTACAACCAGAACAGCGGAAACCTGGAGAGCTGGTACCGCCGCTTCGCGCCGGAAGAAATCGGTGGCCTGCCGCGCAATGCCAATCGGTTCCTGGAGAACTCGTGGTCGTTCAACGTGGGCGCACGCGGCCAGATCGGCGACAGCGGCTGGGACTACGAGGCGGTCTACAGCCGGTCGCGCTACGAGAACCGAACCCGTCGCCCGGTGCTGCTGGCCGGCATCAACGAGTACCTGCTGGGCCCGAAGCTGGGCGTGCGCAATGGCGTGGAGGTCTATGCGCCGGACCCGGTGCGCCTGTTCAAGCCTTTGACTCCGAACGAGTATGCGGGCCTGTCCGACTATCAGGAAAGTCGCAACGCGGCGTGGCTGCAGGCCTTCAGTGCCAGTGTCAATGGCCGCCTGTTCGCACTGCCGGGCGGCGATGCTGCGCTGGCCGCAGTGGTCGAGGCCGGCAGCCAGGGCTACCGCAACCGCCCGGACCCGCGGCTGGGCACCGGCGAGTTCTGGAACACCAGCGCCGGTATCGGTGCCGGCGGTGATCGCGATCGCTATGCGGCCGGCGTTGAACTGCAGTTGCCGTTGCTGCAATCGCTGACCACCACGCTGGCCGGCCGCTACGACCAGTACCGTGCAGGCGGCGAGCACATCGGCAAGGCGACCTGGAGCTTCGGCGTCGAGTTCCGCCCGATCGAGAGCCTGTTGATCCGCGGCTCTGCCGCGACCAGCTTCCGTGCGCCGGACATGAACTACGTGTTCGCCACCGAGACCCGCGGCTACAACCCGGGCATGACCGATTACTGGCGCTGCCGTACTGCAGGCCAGTCGTACGACAACTGCGACTACAACGGCCTGTCGATCGACTACAGCAACCGCGCCAACGCACAGTTGCAGCCGGAAACCGCAAAGTCGTACGGCTTCGGCGTGGTCTGGTCGCCGCTGTCCGGGCTGGATTTCAGCGCCGACTACTACGACATCCGCATCGACAACGAGGTGACCAGCCTCGATACCAGCCGTATCCTGCGTGACGAGGCCGATTGCCGCCTGGGCCGCACGCTGGGCGGCGAAGCGCGCGATATCGGTTCACCGCTGTGCCAGGACGCACTGTCGCGGGTGATCCGCAATCCGTCCAACGCCACGGTGCAGCCGGACCAGGTGACCCGCGTGCTGATCAATCCGATCAACGCGGCCTCCGAATCGGTGCGAGGCCTGGACCTGAAGGGCAACTGGCGTTTCGATGCCGGCCGCTATGGCCGCTTCACCACGCGCCTGGCCTACACCGTGGTGCTGGAGCACAAATACCGGCAGTTCTGCGATGATCCGGAGCGTGACATCCGCAATTCGCTGGATGATTACCAGTGGCGCAGCAAGGCTAACGGCAGCATCACCTGGAACCAGGGTGACTGGACCACCACGCTGTACGGCAATCGTTTCGGTTCACTGCCGAAGACCGATGGCAGTGGTCGCATCGCGCCGTACATGACCTACAACGCCAGCGTGTTCCGCCAGTTCGGCGAGAACCTGTCGGTGGGCGTGATCGTCAACAACCTGCGTGACAGCCGCCCGCCGGCAGACAGGAACGGGGGCGGCTGGCCGTTCTACCCGGTCGGCAACTACGACCCGTATGGCCGCCAATACTGGCTGCAGCTGGACTACCGGTTCCGCTGACCGGGCGGGCAGACAGAAGGCCCGGCAATGCCGGGCCTTCTGCTGTCTAGACACCGCGGTGATGGCGCGCGCGGTCGCCTAGGGCAGCGCCTGTTGCAGGTACGACTCGATGACGTAGCTGAAAGGCTGCTGCTGGCGGTCGCGCAACAAGGCACGCACCTCGAGGATCACGCCGTGATCGCCTTCGCCCCGCGGCGGCCAGAACGTCTGGTCAGCCAGGGTCTGGCGCTGGAAACCGAGCGGGCCGACCACGCGACCGAACGGTTCGTCGGTGCTGTCCAGCACCTGGTTCATGGCCGGGCTGAGGTGGCCAGGCAGGTACCAGTTGTCGGCCTCGGACAGCACGCGGCTGCCGCAGACCAGCTGTACGCGGCGATAGCGCAGTTCGGTACCCGGCGTCGCGCCCAGCGCCTGCAGAACGTCGGCGGGGGCAGGCTTGTCCTGGCCGTGCACGCGCACCGCGCGCACCCGGGCTTGTTCGGCCAGCCCATGTTCGGCGCACCAGTGTTCCAGCGTGGCGGTGGCGCTCTGCCCGGACAGCACGCGCTGGTGCAGGCGCTCGACCAGTGCAGCCGGTGCGATGCGCTGCTGGCCCGGCGGCGACTGCAGCGGTGCAGCGGCCGCAGCATCAGTGGCGGACAGGCTGGCGATCGGGGCGGCGGCAAGCAGGGATGCGGCCTGCCAGCGGCGGAGACGATCGTGGCGGTCGGACGGGCCCATGCGGCATCACAACGGAAACAGGCGCCCATGTTACCTGTTCAGGGGTGTGCACGGCGTGGCTGCGACCGGTTGTCGCAGGCGCAATCATCGTCCTGGTGAATGCGTGCCATCCAGATATTTCGTTGGTCGATGGGTGCAGCGGGGCGCACGATGGCGGCAGTCTTGGCATTCCGGGAGTTCCCGATGACCCTCCAGTTCGTCCATGGCGGTGTCGACCGCAACGGTGCGCCGCTGCATTTCCATATCCGTGATGGCCGCATCAGCGGCCTCAATGGCGAGGCCTCGCCGGCCGACGGGGCGGAATGCGTCGACCTGCAGGGCTTCGCGGTCCTGCCCGGGCTGGTCGACGGCCACATCCATCTGGACAAGAGTTTTGTCGGAGACCGCTGGCACCCGCATCAGCCGGTGAACAGCCTGCGTGAGCGGCTGGCGGTGGAGAAGGCGGCGGTGGCGGGTGCGGCACCGATGGTGGACCGTGCCGAGGCGCTGATCCGCCAATGCAGTGCTTTCGGTACGGTGGCGATGCGCTGCCATGTCGATATCGACGGCAGCACCGGTCTCGGCCATCTCGAAGCGGTGCGCGAGGCGGCACTGCGCTGCGCCGACATCATGCGGATCCAGCTGGTGGCGTTTCCGCAGGCCGGGGTGATTTCCTGTCCCGGCACCGCCGCCGTACTGGAGCAGGCCCTTGCAGCGGGCGTGGAGGTGCTGGGAGGCATCGACCCGACCACGCTGGATGGCGATGCTGAAGGCCAGCTGGCACTGCTGTTCGGCCTGGCCGAGCGCTATGGCGTGTGCCTGGACATCCACCTGCACGAGCCCGGCGAAACCGGACTGGCCCAGTTGCTGCGCATTGCCGCGCGGACCCGGGCCGCTGGCCTGCAGGGGCGGGTGGCGGTCAGTCATGCCTACTCGCTGGGCGACGTGCCGCTGGCGCGCGCGTTGCAGGTGGGCGAGGCGCTGGCCACGGCGGGTGTGGCGATCATGAGCAACGCGCCGGGGGATCATCCGTTCCCGCCGCTGCGTGCGCTGCATGATGCCGGCGTGCGCGTGTTCGCTGGCAATGACAACATCCGTGACTGCTGGTGGCCGTACGGCAACGGCGATCTGCTGCAGCGGGCGATGCTGCTGGGCTACCGCTCGGGCTTCTACACCGATGCCGACCTGATGCTGGCGCTGGACATGGTCACCACCCATGCTGCACAGGTGATCGGGCTGCCGCAGCACGGCATTGCCGAAGGCCTGCCGGCCACCTTCGTGGCGGTGCGCGCCGATCACGGTCCGGCGGCCGTGGCCGCAGTGCCGGTGGAGCGACGCGTGGTGGTGGACGGCCGCTGGCTGTAGATCCAGGCCGCGCCAACCTCTGTAGCACCGAGCCATGCCCGGCGGCTTTCAGGCGTAATCGTCGGCGCGGGTAGCGACGAATTCTTCCAGCCACGCCAGCAGATGGGCGATGTCGATGACCTCGCCCTGCTCCACGCGCTTGAGCAGCAGGGTGCTGGCGCCGATCTGCAGGCTGCTGTCGGCATAGCGCAGCACCGCATCGATGCCCCAGGCATCGGTGACCTGCATCCAGGCCAGGCCCGGCACGCGCTGGGCCAGAATGTCACCGAACGCCACGCCCAGCGCTTCCCAGCCGCCGCAGTCGTCACGATCGATCAGTTCGGCATCGACCACGCGCTGCAATGTGCTGGCGGCCAGCGGCCATTGCACCGGCAACGTCGGGAAGCTGGCGGCCACGCGTGAGGCGATCCGTGCACGCTGGTGCTGCAGGTGCGTCTGCAGGGCTGCAGGCAGGGGATCGAATCGGGTCGGGGGTTGGTCGGACATGGCGAGGCGCCGTGGAGCACGGAAGCAGGGGGCACTGTACGAGGCGATGATGCCCGCCGTGCGGCAAGATTGATCAGATATCGATGATCAATGCGCGAAAGGCATCCACGCATGGCGTGGATCTACCGTGGTCAATCCGGTTCGCGCTGCACCTGCCGCCACAGCTCGCTGGCCAGTGCGCGCACGGCATCATCGGCGTCCGCGCGATGCAGCAGGCCGATCTCGTAGTTGTCGATCACCGGCAGCCCGCGCTCGCCATCGATGATGCGGTGCTCGCGCGTGACCGCGCGGCGCGGCAGCAGGCTGACGCCGATGCCATCAGCCACCGCGCCCTGGATGCCACTCAGCGACGAACTGGTGAAGGCAATGCGCCAGCGCAGGCCCAGCGCTTCCACGGCGTGGATCATCTCGTCGCGGTACAGCCCTCGCGGCGGGAAGGTGACCAGCGGCAGCGGGTCCTGCTGCAGGCAGCTGCTGCGCAGGCTGTCGATCCAGTGCATCGGCTCGTGCCGGCAATGCACCGCCTGGCGGCTGTTGCGGCGTTGCTTGACCAGCACCAGGTCCAGCTCGCCGTGGTCGAAGCCCTGGGCCAGGTCACGGCTCAGGCCGCTGCTGATCTCCAGCTTCACCTGCGGGTGGCGGCGGCTGAAGGCGGCCAGCATGCGGGTGGTCTGCGGGTTGACGAAGTCTTCGGGTACGCCGATGCGGACCGCAGTTTCCACCGTCGCGCCGGCCAGCGCCTGTGCCATTTCCTCGTTCAGGTCGAGCATGCGCCGCGCATAGCCGAGCAGGGTGTGGCCGGCGTCGGTGGGGTGTACATCGCGGTGGCCGCGCTCGAGCAGGCGATGCCCGGCCAGTTCCTCCAGCCGCCGTACCTTCTGGCTGACCGTGGACTGCGTCGAATGCAGGCGCGTGGCCGCCGTGGTGAAGCTGCCGCAGTCGGCCACCATCACCAGCGCCCGCAGCAGGTCCAGTTCGAACAGGGTTCTATTCGATTTGGCACTGTCTTGCATTTGAACATTTCACTTCTGGATACCCAGGCCGACTTCTACCATGCGGGGCAGGGGCCGGCAATGCGCGGCCCCTGCGACCATCGCCCTGCGGCGATGGAGAAAAGGAGACACCGTGATGCGCTTCCATTGCCCTGCTGGCTGGCCTGCACCGTTCACGCGCGTGCTGTTGTTGTGTCTGCTGGCCATGGTCACCCCTGCCTGCACTGCCACCTCCAGAGCCGACGCAGACGCGCGCCTGCGTGATGCCGCCAGCCGCGGCGACGCCGATGCGGTGCGACAGGCGATCGAGGATGGCGCCACGCTGGAGGCGCACGATGGCCAGGGCCGCACGGCGCTGCTGCTGGCCACGCAGGGCAACAACGTGGATGCCGCGCGCGAACTGATCGAGGCCGGGGCGGACGTCAATGCCAAGGATGCGCTGCAGGACAGTGCCTACCTGTATGCCGGCGCGCGCGGCCTGGATGAGATCCTGGCGATGACCCTGGCGCACGGCGCCGATCTGCGCAGCACCAACCGCTATGGGGGCACTGCGTTGATTCCGGCCGCCGAGCGCGGCCACGTCAGCACCGTGCGCATGCTGCTGCGTGCAGGTGTGGCGGTGGACCACGTCAACCGCCTGCACTGGACCGCGCTGCTGGAAGCGATCCTGCTTGGCGACGGTGGTGAACGCCATGTGCAGATCGTGCAGCTGCTGCTGGAGGCCGGTGCCGACCCGGAGCTGGCCGATGGCGATGGCGTAACGCCACTGGCGCACGCGCGCCAGCGTGGCTATGCCGGCATTGAAACCCTGCTGCGCCAGCACGGCGCGGCGCGCTGAACCGCTACTCCTTCCACCCGCACGCTGGCCGTGCCTACCAGGATGCTGTCCATCATGTTCCGTTCCCGCCCGTTGTCCCTTGCCATCCTTCTTGCGGTGGCGCCGCTGTCGGTATCTGCTGCCGAGCGCGCCGACCTGCTGATCCGCAATGCCATCGTGGTCGACGTCGAGCACGCCAGCACGCGGGCCGGGCAGAGCGTGGTGATCCGCGGCGAGGACATCGTCGCGGTGGGCCCGGACGCGCAGCTGCGCAGCCAGTGGAGCGCGGCCCGCCAGATCGATGCCAAGGGCAAATACCTGATCCCGGGCCTGTGGGACATGCATGTGCACTTCGGTGGTGGCCCGGCGCTGATCGAAGAGAACAAGGCACTGTTGCCGCTGTACATCGCGCACGGCATCACCACCGTGCGTGACTGCTCGGGCGACCTGCCCGAGCAGGTGCTGCAGTGGCGTGGCGAGATCGCCAGGGGCACGCTGTTCGGCCCGCGCCTGCTCAGTTCCGGCGCGAAGATCGAAGGCATCAAGCCGGTCTGGAAGGGCACGATCGAAGTGGGCAGCGAGGCCGACGTCGACAAGGCGATCACCCGACTGCAGCACGACAGGGTCGACTTCGTGAAGATCACCGACAGCACGCTGAAGCCGGATCTGTTCCTGTATTCGGCCAGCGCAGCGCGCAAGGCCGGCTTCAAGGCCTCGGGCCACATTCCGATGGCGCTGACGGTGGAGCAGGCGGTCGATGCCGGCCTGGCCTCGATCGAGCACCTGGACTACGCATTCAAGGCCGGCAGCAAGGACGAAGCGAAGATCGCCGCCGACTTCGGCGCCGGCCGCATCGACCGCGCGGAAGCCAATCGCCGCCTCGACGCCAGCTTCGACCGTGACACCGCGATGCACGCCTACCGTGATTTCGCCAAGCGCGGCGTATTCGTGACCCCGACCCTCAACGGTGGCCGTATCCTCGATTTCCTGGACCAGGATGACCACGCCAACGATCCGTACCTGGCCTACATCGGCCCGGGCCTGCGCGCGACCTACCAGTGGCGCGTGGACCGCGCCGCGAAGGCGACGCCGGCACAGATCGAGGCGCGCCACGCGCAGTACCACCAGGTGGCGGCCGTGCTGCGGTTGCTGCAGGAGGCGGGCGTGACGATCATTGCCGGCACCGATGCGGGCTTCCTCAACTCGTTCAACTTCCCGGGCATCGCCCTGCACCAGGAACTGCGGCTGTTCGTGAAGGAGGGCCTGAGCGCGCCGCAGGCGCTGTCGGCCGCAACCCGTTCCGGCCCGGCCTGGTTTGGCCAGATGGACCGTTACGGTGATGTCGCGCGGGGCAAGGCCGCCGACCTGGTGCTGCTGACCGCCAACCCGCTGCAGGACATCGCCGCCACCGAGAAGATCGACAGCGTGATCCTGCGCGGCAACGTGTATGACCGCGCCGCGCTGGACAAGATGCTGGCCGACACCAAGGCCAAGGTCGCGGCGTGGAATGCCGAGGCTGAGAAGGCGCAATGATCGACAGGGTCGGATCCCTTCTCAACGGGAAGGGCTCTGACCCTGTGGTCTTGAACGAAATCCACGCCATGCGTGGATGATGGGGCCGGTGACCTAACGCGGTGCCGGCCGCATGCCGTGCAGCTGCGGCAGTGCGGCCTTCATCGCATCGATGAAGGCGCGCAGCCGTGGCGGCTGCTGGCGCGCGGCAGGAAACACGACGTGTACCGGCAGTGCCGGTGCCTGCCAGTCCGGCAGCAGCTGCACCAGCCGCCCTTGTGCGAGGTCGTCGGCCACCAGCCAGGCCGAGACCACCGCTGCGCCCAGCCCGGCGCGTGCAGCCTGCTGTACCACGAACAGGTTGTCGCTGAGCAGGCGCGGGCTGATTGACAGCGTATGCGCCCGGCCCTGCGCATCATGCAGCAGCAGGCGTTCGCGGTAGTAGGTGACCAGCGAGATCCACGGCAGTGACTGTGCCTGTTCCGGCGTACTGACCGCCGTGGCGTCCACCAGCGAGGGCGCTGCCACGACGATGCGCGGCACTTCGGCGAGCGGCAGTGCAACCATGCGCGGTTCGTCGACAGGGCCCACCCGCACCGCGCAGTCGATGCCTTCTGCGATGAAATCCGGGCGACGATCTTCAAGGATCCACTCCAGGCTCAGCTGCGGGTGCTGGGCGAGGAATGCGAGCATGGTCGGCAGCAGCTGCGCCTGGCCAAAGGCGTGCGGCACCATCACCCGCAGGCGTCCGCGCAGCGTTTCCGGTTCGCCGTTCAGCTCGGCCTGCAGCGACTCCCATTCGTCGACCACGCGCTGCGCATGACGCTGGCAGCGCAGGCCGTCCTCGGTCAGTTGCAGGCCATGGGTGGAGCGCTGCAGCAGGCGCAGGCCGAGCTGCCGCTCCAGTGCCTGCAGGCGTCGGCTGACCGTCGGCTGGGTGGTGCCCAGCTGCAGGGCCGCAGCAGACAGGCTGCCGGCATCGACGATGCGCAGGAAGGTGCGCAGCAGATCCAGGCGATCAGCGCCGGTGGCGAGGTCATTCATGCGTGTGGCGTATGAAATATATGTGCCAGAGCCTACTACAGACGTTTGGCGAATACAGGCAGGATACGCCCACTTCCTCTACGGGGCTCCCCCATGTCTACCCCCTCGCTGTCTGTTGCGGCCGCACCGGCGACCGTGCCTTCCGCCCCATTGGTGCTGGCAATGGCGGCCGGTGCCGGCTTCTCGGTCGCGTCGCTGTATTACAGCCAGCCCATGCTGGGCCTGATCGCCCAGGACCTTGGCGCCGGTGAGCGCGCCGCCGGCCTGGTGCCAACCTTGACCCAGCTCGGCTACGCACTGGGTATCCTGCTGCTGGCACCGCTGGGTGATCGCTTCGACCGCCGCCGTCTGATCCTGTTGAAGTCCGCGCTGCTGGCGCTGGCACTGGGCGCCGCCGCGATGGCCGGGCACCTGCCGGGCCTGCTGATGGCCAGCCTGCTGGTCGGGCTGATGGCAACGCTGGCGCAGGACATCGTTCCCGCCGCTGCGGTGCTGGCACCGGATGCGCAGCGCGGCCAGATCGTCGGCCGGGTGATGACCGGCCTGCTGCTCGGCATCCTGTTGTCGCGGGTGGTCAGTGGCGTGGTGGCTGAAGCGTGGGGCTGGCGCACGCAGTTCGTGCTGGCGGCGGTATCCGTGGCGGCGATGGGCGCGGTGATGGCGCGTGCACTGCCGCGTTTCGCGCCGACCAGCACGCTGCGCTATCCGGCGTTGCTGGGTTCGTTGCTGGCGTTGTGGCGCGAGCAGCCGCAGCTGCGCCGTGCGGTGGCCAGCCAGTCGCTGCTGGCCGTGGGATTCAGCGCGTTCTGGTCGACCCTGGCGCTGATGCTGCATGCACGTCTGGGCCTCGGCAGTGCGGCGGCGGGTGCGTTCGGTATCGCCGGTGCGGCCGGTGCATTGGCCGCGCCGTTTGCCGGCCGTTTCGCTGATCGACTGGGGTGCCATGCGGTGGCACGGCTGGCGATTGCGGTGGCGCTGCTGGGCTTCGGCCTGCTGCTGGCCGAAGCCTGGTTGCCGGCCGCCGCGCTGTTGCCGTTGCTGGTGGTGAGTGCGCTGCTGTTCGACTTCGGCTTCCAGTCGGCGCTGGTGGCGCACCAGACCCTGGTCTACGGGCTGGTGCCGCCGGCACGCAGCCGGCTCAATGCGCTGTTGTTCACCGGCATGTTCATCGGCATGGCCGCCGGTGGTGCGCTGGGCAGCCTGGCGCTGGCGCAGTGGGGGTGGCACGGCGTGGCCTGGCTGGCGGTGGTGTGTGCGGGGGGCAGCCTGGCACTGCGTTTGAAGTAGGGGGTTGTTCGGCAGGGCTTGCAGCCCTGCACCCGCAGGAGCCGGAGCCAGAGCCAGAGCAACGTCAAAAGCTGGCATTCCGTGGGATGGCAGGGTTGGTCCGGTTGCGGG
>NZ_JBHHMJ010000635.1:0-10795 GCF_042136455.1 Stenotrophomonas sp. 3diitr2024 | reverse complement strand
CGATGCAGGGCATCGCGGCCTTTCGGGAGTGACTCGGGCGTGGCGTCAGCGCAGCTTGTTGAACAGCGACATCGACTGCATCTGCGAGAAGATCGTCTGCGCCGCCTGCAGTGCGGTGCTCTGCAGCTGGTACTGGCTCAGCGCATCGGCGTAATCCAGGTCGCGCATCTGCGACAGCGTGGTTTTCAGGGTCACGCCATTGGCCTCGCGCATGTCCGCCGCGTTGTCCAGTGCCTTCAGCTGCGCGCCTCCCGCAGCGCGCGAATCGATCATCCGCTCCGAGGCGCGCGCCACGTCGCGCAGTGCGCTCTGCAGCTGATTCTGCTGCGCAGTCATCTGCGCGGTGGTACCGGTGTCGGCACCCAGCGCGGCGACCAGGTTGTCCATGGTGGCGAAGATGTCGCGGCTGCTGGCGGCCTGGACGCTGAAGCTGTCGCCCGCTGCGGGTGCACCCGTGATGCGCAGGCGTACACCGTTCACTTCCAGGTCGTCGCCAGCCTTGTAGGTGCCGGTGCCGGTCACGTTGCCCGCACCATCCACCACCTCGTACTGGGTGCCGGTGGTGAAGCGCACGCTGAAGCCCTGGCCGTTCCAGCTGTCGCTGCCGTCGCGGGTGATGTTGGTCAGCACGCCGTTGCCGGTGTTGCCGGCCGCGGCGCTGCCGTCAACGAAGCCGTCGCCGGTGGGGATACGCATGAAGATCTCGCTGCCGGGCAGGGCGTCGCGCACATAGGTATCGGGGCCGACTTCAACCTGGCGCTGGGTCTGGTCGCCGCGATAGACGACCTTGCCGTTGATCTTGGCAAACGGCGGGTCACCGTCGTTGGTGCCACCGAACACGTAGCGGCCGGTACCATCGTCGGCGTTGGCCAGCGACAGCAGGCCATCGCGGATCTGGTTGACCTCGGTGATCAGCGTCTTCTTGTCGGCCGCGCTCAGTGCCGGATTGCTGGCCTGGATGGTCAGATCGTTGACGCGCGCCATCAGGTCGTTGACCTGCGCCAGGGTGTTTTCCTGCACGCCCAGGCGGTTCTGCACATTGCCGGCGTTGAGCTTCATGCGGTCCAGTGCGGCCAAGCTGCGGTCAAGGCCGACTGCAGTGCCGGCGGCAACCGGATCGTCCTTGGCGCTGACGATCTTGCTGCCAGTAGCAATCTGCTGCTCCAGGTGGCTGAGCTTGGCCTGCTTGGCCATCATCAGCGACACCGACTGGTTGAACATCATGCTGGTGGAGATGCGGCTGCTCATCGGCGGACGGCCCCCAGGATGGTCTGGAACATGCTGTCGGCGGTGGAAATCAGCTGTGAGGCAGCCTGGTAGGCCTGCTGCAGGCGCAGCATGTCGGCGGCCTCTTCGTCCAGATTCACGCCGGAGACCTCGTCGCGGGCTTCCTGTGCCTTGTCATTGATCACCAGCTGCGCATCGAGCGAGTACTCGGCCGAGCGGGCGGCGGCGCCGACCTGGGTGGTCAGGCCACCCAGTGCACCGTTCAGTGTCACCGTTCCGGCGTTGAAGGCCTTCGTGCTTTCCACCTTGGCCAGCCTGGAGGCATTGCTGTTGTCCGACGAACCGGCCGGGGTCGGGGTGATGTTGAAGGTATCGCCCACCTTTGGCGCACCGTCCAGTACGAAGCTCCAGCCGTTGGCACTGATGGTCTGGCCAGGCGTATAGGTCTGAGGCGGGCCACCGTCGATGGTGTAGGTGGTCGCCGAGGTGAACACGATCGCCGACGGATTGCGCAGGTTCGCGTTGGCCGAATCGTTGACGGTGACGCCGCTCAGTTTGCCGGTACCGGTGTTGGCGGTGGCGGCTGCGCCCTTGACTGCGGCGGCCGCGGCAATGCGCGACGGATCGGTGATGGCCATCTCCAGGCTGCCGGCCACGCCGGCGGTGGGCTGCAGCAGGAAGCGGTCATTGGCCGCCGGGGTGCCGCCGACGACCAGGTTCACGCCGTTGATCACCAGCGGATCGGCGGCGGTGCCGGTACCGGTCAGGGGAATGCTGGCGCCGGTGTCGGCGCGGCTGGCCTTCCAGGTGGTGCCATCGAACTGCAGCACCACGTTCTGCGCGTCCAGTTTGCCCAGGTCGCCATAGGTGGCGCTGAGGCTGGCGGTTCCGGTATTGCTGTTGTTGCCGGTCACGCGCGGGCTGCCGATGTTGAAGAAGTCCCCGCCCATCTGGCCATACAGATCCACACCCTGGTGGTGGACCTGGTTGAAGCTCTCGGCCAGGCCCACCGCCAGCTTGCCCAGTTCGGCCTGCGCAGGCGTCAACACGGTGTCGCGGAATTCCAGCAGGCCACCGATCTGGCCACCGACCGCCTTCGGGTCGAGACGGATGGTGTTGCCCTGGGTCTCCAGTGCCAGCTGCAGGCGCTCGGGCTGGTAAGGATCGGCCACGGTGGTGACCTTGGTCGCCGTGGTACCCACCACCAGCGCGTTGCCGCCGGCAGTGTAGACATTCATGATGCCGCCGTCCTGGATCACCGCGGTGCCACCGGTGTAGCCGATCAGCTGGGTGATCAGCTGATCGCGGCGGTCGAGCAGGTCCGGTGCAGCCGAGGCAATGTTGGTGCCGATGGCACCGTTGATCTGCGCGATCTCCTGCGCAAGGCGGTTGACCTCGGTCGCACCGGCCAGCAGGCCGTTGTTGACCTCGCTGTTGAGATTGTTCAGGTGCGTGTTGAGCTGCACGAAGCGGTTGGCCAGCGCCTTGCCACCGTCGAGCATGTTCTGGCGGTCGGCGGTGCCGGCCGCGTTGGACGACAGGCCACTGACCGAGTCGAAGAAGTTCGACCAGACGCCGGCCACGTTGGTGGCGGCATCGGAGAACAGGGCGTTGACCCGGTCGGCCATGCCCGAAAGCTGCTTCAGGCGCGCCAGCTCACCGCTGCTGTCGAGCAGGCGCGAGATCGCCAGCTGGTCGGCCGTGCGACGGATGTCGGTGATGCGGGTGCCGTTGCCGACCGTGCCGTAGCCATAGTTCTGTGGATCGGCGGTGGCGAAGTTGACCTTCTGCCGGCTGTAGCCGGGTGTATTGAGGTTGGCCACGTTGTGGCTGGTGGTCGCCAACGCTCGCTGGAAGGCGAGCAGGGCACCGGTACCGGTGGAAAGTACGCTGGACATGGTGTTCCTCAACGACGGGTGATACCCAGCGCCGCGGTCGCGGTGCTGGCGAAGGTCTGGCCAAGGCGCGAGCCGGCGTCGGCCACGGCGGCTACGGCGCGCTCGATGGTCGGGCCGCCGGCGATCGCAGCGATCTTGGCGGCGTAGCGCGGATCGGTGGCGTAACCGGCGCGCTGGAGGCCACGGGCGAAGCCCTGCACGTCGGTGCCGGCCTGCAGGGCCTGCTGGTAGCGCGGGCTGGTCTTCAGCAGGCGCACGTAGTCGGCAAAGCTCTCGGCCGCTGAACCGTAGGCGCGGAAGCTGGCGGTTTCGTTGCGGCGCACGCCATCGACATATTCATGGGTGCCGGCCGTGGCGCGCTGGCCGTTCCAGCCAGTGGCCTTGATGCCGAACAGGTTGTGCGAGGTGCTGCCATCGGCATGCTTGATGTGGCGCTTGCCCCAGCCGGTCTCCAGCGCGGCCTGGGCGACCAGGGCGCGGGCATCCACGCCCAGTTCCCTGGCCGCGCTCTGTGCGTGCTGCCAGATACTGGCGACGAAGCCCTCCGGGGTATGCTCGCCGAGCTGGGCGACGGCGGTGCGCGTGGCCAGGGCATCGGCCGGGCTCACGGCCGTGCCGCGATTGCTGGCCGTCGCCGTCCACTGGTCGCTGTTGGCGGCCCAGTCCTCGCCCTGCAGGCTGCCGATGTACGGATCCTCGGTGCCCAGCGAGCGGTGCAGCCCGCTGCTCTCACGGCCGGCGATCAGGTCCAGTGCCTGCTCCATCGGTGCCAGCGCGGCCTGGGCACCGTGCTGTGCGCCGGCCGCCATCTGCTGCAGCATGCGCACGGCCTGGCTGCCATCTTCCAGGGGCAGCGACGGTGCCGGCCTGGCCGGCGCGTTGAGCTGGTAAGCACGGCTGGCCTTGGCCGGATCCACGCGGGTATCCAGTGCCGGACCTTCGGCGGCCTGGCCGGACAGCTGGCGGGTGATCATGCCGGACAGGCCCAGGCCCTTGCCGCGGGTCATCGCCTCGGCAATCTTCTGGTCGTACATGTCGCGGAACATCTTGTTCTCGCCGGGAAACAGCGAGTCGCCGAAGCTGGCATCGCGCATGCTCTTGACCAGCATCTGTGCGAACTGGCCTTCCAGCTGGCGAGCGACCTTGTCGATCTTCGCCGGATCGTTCTGCTGCGCCGGGTGCAGGTCGAATGCGGGATTGATGCGCATGTCAGATCACCTCAAGCTCGGCACTCAGTGCGCCGGCCTGCTTCAGGGCTTCCAGGATCGCGATCAGGTCGCCCGGTGCCGCGCCTACGGCGTTCACCGCATGCACGATTTCGTCCAGGGTGGTGCCGCCGCTGAACTTGAACATGCGGCTGCCGTCGTTGGTGGCGGTGATGGTGGACTGCGGGCTGGCAACGGTACGGCCGCCCGACAGCGCATTGGGCTGGCTGACGTTGGTGTTTTCCTGGATGGTCACGGTCAGCGAACCATGCGATATCGCGGCCGGCCCCACGCGCACCTGCTGGCCGATGACCACGGTGCCGGTGCGTGAATTGACCACCACCTTGGCCGGGGCGCTGCCCGGGGTCAGTTCCAGGTTCTCGATGCGCGCCAGCAGGCCGATGCGTGCGCCCGGATCAGTCGGTGCGGTGACGGCGACGGTCACGCCGTCGATCGCGCGCGCCGCGCCTTCGCCGAATGCGTTGTTGAGCGCGGCGACCATGCGCGAGACCGTGGTGAAATCGTTGTTGTGCAGGTTCAGGGTGATGTCGCCGCCGTTGGCCAGCGGATCGGGCAGGGCACGCTCCACGGTGGCGCCGTTGGGAATACGGCCGACGCTGGGCACGTTCACCGAGACACGGGAGCCGTCCTTGCCCTGCGCGCCAAAGCCACCCACGATCAGATTGCCCTGGGCGATGGCATAGATCTGGCCATCGGCGCCGCGCAGCGGGGCCATCAGCAGCGAGCCGCCGCGCAGCGACACCGCGTTGCCGATCGAAGACACCGTGATGTCGATCGGCTGGCCCGGCTTGGCGAACGGCGGCAGTTCGGCGTGGATCGCCACGGCGGCCACGTTCTTCAGCTGCGGATTGACGTTCGGCGGCACGTTCACGCCCAGCTCGCCAAGCAGGTTTTTCAGGCTCTGCACGGTAAAGGGCGCCTGGCTGGTACGGTCGCCGCTGCCATCCAGGCCGACCACCAGGCCATAGCCCACCAGCGCATTGCCGCGCACGCCGCCGACCTGGGCCAGGTCCTTGATGCGCTCGGCGCTGGCAGGCGCAGCCATTGCCAGCAGAAGGAAGAATGATCCGTAGAGCGACGCCATGCGTCGCTGCCACGTAGAAGAGAAGAGAGCTTTCATGGCCATACTCAGAACGGCGTCAGGCCGGAATTGAAGAAGCGGCTCAGCCAGCCCATCGCGTTGGACTGCGCGACCGGGCCGCGGCCGCCGTAGACGATGCGGGCCTCGGCCACGCGGCTGGACGGAATGGTGTTGTCCTGGCTGATGTCGCCCGGGCGCACGATGCCCTGCACCTGCACCAGTTCATCGCCCTGGTTCAGCCGCAGGTTCTTCTGCCCCTGCACCACCAGGTTGCCGTTGGGCAGGCGCTGGATCACCGTGACCGTGACGCTGCCCTGCAGGCGGTTGCTCTGCGCGCTGTTGCCCTTGCCGGTGAAGTCACGCGCGCCCTTGGCGGTGGCACTGAGGATGTCCTTGCCGCCCAGGGTGACCGGCGCACCAAGGATGGACGGCGTGCCCAGGCTCAGGTTGGATTCCTTGTTGGTGGCTGTGTTGGCGCTGGTCTGCGCGGTGGTGTTTTCCAGCAGGGTGATCGTCAGCAGGTCGCCGACATCGCGTGCGCGGCGGTCCGAATACAGCTGCAGGGTCGGGCCAGCGGCGTAGATCGCACCGGCGGTGGGCGCGGCCTGCGGCGGCATGATCGGCTGGATCGGCGCCATCGCCGGATAGGGGCGCACGTCGCCCGCGATCACGCAGCCACCGAGCAGGGCGACCACGGTGCAGGCGAGGGCAGTACGGGCGAGGTTGGAAATGGGCGACATGGCGGTTTCCCGGTTGGGCCGGTCAGATCTTGTTGTTGAGATAGCCGAGCATCGAGTCGGTGGTGGAGATCGCCTTGGCATTCATTTCGTAGGCGCGCTGGGTTTCGATCATCGACACCAGCTCTTCCACCACATTGACGTTGCTGCCTTCCAGCGCACCCTGCACCACGGTGCCGAGACCGTTCAGGCCGGGATTGCCGTTCTGTGCCGGGCCCGAGGCCGTGGTTTCCAGGAACAGGTTCTCGCCGCGCGCCTGCAGGCCGGCCGGATTGACGAAGTCGGTCAGGGTCAGCGCACCGACTTCCACCGACGCGGCGTTGTCGGCCATCTTCACGCTGATGGTGCCGTCGCTGCCGATGGTGACCGACTGCGCGCCCTCGGGAATCTGGATGCCCGGCTGTACCGGGTAGCCGCTGTTGGTGACCAGTTCGCTGTCCTGGTTGATCTTGAACGAGCCATCACGGGTGTAGGCCGAGCTGCCGTCGGGCATCTGCACTTCGAAGAAGCCGCGGCCATTGACCATCACGTCCAGTGCGCGGCCGGTCTGCTGCTGGCCACCCTGCTCGAAGTTCTTGGCGGTGGCGACCACGCGCACGCCGGTACCCAGCTGCAGGCCGGTCGGCAGCTGCGTCTGCGCCGACGAAGAGCCGCCCGGCTGCCGCACCTGCTGGTACAGCAGGTCCTCGAAGCTGGCGCGGTCCTGCTTGAAGCCGGTGGTGTTGGTGTTGGCGAGGTTGTTGGAAACCACCGACATGCGCATCTGCTGCGCATCCAGTCCGGTTTTCGCGATCCACAATGCCTGGTTCATCTTCGGAGTCCTGTCTGGGTGAAGCCGGCCGCGCAATGCGGCCCTTGGTAGCGGGTGTGCAAGCGGTGTGCCAGCGCCGCGCCCGGGCGGCGCCGGAAATTCGTCAGCTGCCCAGGCGGAGCAGGCTGTTGGCGCTGCGCGCGTTGTCGTCGCCGTGCTTGATCACCTGAACCTGCATTTCGTACTGGCGCTGCAGCTGGATCATCTGCACCAGCGCACCGGCGGCATCGACGTTGCTGCCCTCCAGTTGCCCGCTGTGCACGACGGTGCCCTGTGCCGGTGCGAACGGCTGGCGCGGGTCGGTGTTGCGGAACAGGCCATCCAGGCCGCGCTCGAGGCGCTCGTCCGGCGCCTGCACCACCTTGATCCGGCCGATCTGCGCCATCGTCTGCGGGCCTTCGCCCTGCGGGATGATCGAGATCGTGCCGTCGGCGCCGATCTCCATCGCCTGGTAGGGCGGAATGGCGATCGGGTTGTTGTTGTCATCCAGTACCGTGCGGCCGCCAGAGGTCACCAGCTGGCCGTTCGGCGTCACCGACAGGGCTGCGCCACGCGTATACGCTTCGCTGCCATCGCTCGCCTGCACCGCCAGCCAGGTGCCGCTCTGCAGTGCAAGGTCCAGCGGTTTGCCGGTGATGTGCTGCGCGCCGGGCCGGCGGTTGAAGCCGGCGTCGACGTGCAGCGCATCCACCCGCGAGGCAAAGCCCGGACCCTTGATCGGGAAGGCTTCGGTGTTGGCCAGCGCTTCCTTGAAGCCAGGAGTGTCCGAGTTGGCGAGGTTGTGGCTGAGCGTTCCCTGCGCCTGCAGGGAGGCGCGGGCACCGGTCATCGCCACGTAAAGGGCTTTATCCATGCGGGGAGTTCCGTGACAGGGTCAGCAGCTCATCAACGGATGTTGATGACGGTCTGGGTGATCTGGTCCTGCGTGGTGATCATCTGCGCGTTGGCCTGGAAGTTGCGCTGCGCGGTGATCATGTTGACCAGCTGCTCGGTGAGATCGACGGTGGACGCTTCCAGCGAGCCGGCCTGGATCTTGCCGAGATTGGAGGTGTCCGGCATTCCGGTGCGCGGCGTGCCTGACTCGAAGGTCTCCACCCACAGGTTGTTGCCCTTCGATTCCAGTCCCTGGGTGTTGTTGAAGGTGGTCAGTGCGACCTGGCCCAGCGGCTTGTCGTCGCCGTTGGAGTAGCGCGCATAGACCACGCCCGACTCGGACACAGTGATCTCGTTGAGCTTGCCGGCGGCATAGCCGTCCTGCTGGGTGTTGCGCAGGGCGAACTTCTCGCCGTACTGGGTCGAACCGCTGATGTCCAGCGTCATGTTCAGCTGGCCAGCGCCCGTGGTCGGGGTGAAGGTGCCGAGGCCAACCTTGCCGTTGGCCGGGGCGGTCAGCTTGCCGCTGTTGTCGAAGGTGACCGCGGTCGGGGTGCCAGCGGGCTGGCCATCGACATAGTTGTGCACGGTCCATTCGTTGGGGTTGGCGCCCTTCACGAAGTACGAGACCTGGATGTGGCTCACGCCCAGCGAGTCGTACACGGTGATGCCGCCGCTGGAGTGGTTGTAGCTGTTGGAGTCGGTCGGGTCGAACGTGGCCACGGTCGGCTGCTTGGCGTTGGCCGGCAGGGTGAAGCCCACCTTCACTTCGCTGGTCTGCTTCGGCGGGCTGTCGGTGGTCAGCAACTGCAGGTCGACCAGGCGGCCGGCATCGAAGTTGGTGCCATCGGCATTCGGCGCGAACACCTGCAGGCGCGCGCCCTGCGGATTGACCACGTAGCCGGCCGAATCGGTCTGGAAGTTGCCGGCACGCGAGTACACACGCGAACCGTTCATGTTCATGGTGAAGAAGCCCTCACCGGAAATGGCCATGTCCAGGCTGCGCCCGGTCTGCTCGTTGTGGCCCTGGATGAACTGCTGGGCGACGTTGGAGACGCGCACGCCCGAGCCGGTCTGGTTCTTCGACAGGCCGTAGCTGGTGGAGGCGAACAGATCGGCGAACTCGGCGCGCGACTGCTTGAAGCCGGTGGTGTTGACGTTGGCGACGTTGTTGGCGGTGACGCTCAGGTCGGTGTTGGCGGCATTGATGCCGGACAGCGAGACATTGAAGCCCATGGGATGCTCCTGGTTGATGCGGGATGTGCGGCTCAGCTGACGCGGAGCACGTAGTCGATCGGGGCCGTGCCCAGGCCCTTGAGGTTCAGGTACAGGCCGTCGGATCCGACGGTCACGCTTTCCACCGGCGCCTGCACATAGGTGGACAGCTTGGTGCTCTTGCCGGCGGTATCGACATGGTTGGCAACGATGGAATACTTGCCCGGTTCCATGCGCTTGCCGTTGGCGTCCTTGCCGTCCCACTGGAAGGCGGTTTCGCCTGCTGCCTCGGCTTCCACGCTCAGCGAGGTGACCTTGGCGCCGGTGGCATCGGTGATATCCACGGTGATGATGCCGGCCGACGGCGCGGCCACCGTGCCCTCGACGCTGCCTTCCTTCTCCAGCACCAGCTTTTCCGATGGCACCAGCACCTGGTGGCCGACCAGCGCCGCGCCACGCAGCACCTGGTCGCTGGCCATCGATTCCTGGAAGCCCTTCACCGTCTTGTTCAGATCGGTGATGCCCTGCACGGTGGACATCTGCGCCATCTGCGCGACCATCTGCGTGTTGTCCATCGGCTTCAGCGGATCCTGGTGCTGCAGCTGCTCGGTCATCAGGCGCAGGAAGTCGGCCTGGTCGAGCGTGTTCTTCTTTTTCGTGGCGTTGCTGTTGGGGGCGTTCAGGCCCAGCGCGGAATAGACGTCCTGGCTGGTCTGGTTGTTGACGGCGGTGGTCATGGCGGTATCCGGTGCTGCGGGCCTCAGCGGCCCATGGTCAAGGTGGCCAGGGCCAGTTCCTTGGCGGTGGTCAACATCTCCACGCCGGCCTGGTAATTGCGCGAGGTCGAGATCAGGTTGACCATCTGCGCCACCGGATCGACGTCGGGCTGGTAGATGTAGCCATCGGCGTCTGCCAGCGGGTGGCCCGGCTCGTAGCGCTTGATCGGCGCCGCCTCGCTCTGGGTGATCTCCTTCACCTTCACCGAGGTGATGTTGGGATCGTTCTTGCTGGTGACGGCCTGGAAGATCGGCTCCAGCGGCTTGTACACGGCGTCGGCAGAACCGGCGACGGTGTCGGCATTGGAGAGGTTGGAGGCGATGGTGCTCATGCGCACCGACTGCGCCTGCAGCGCGGAGCCGGCGATATCGAAGATCGGCAGGTTGCTCATGGCTTATTGCCCCGTGATCGCGGTCAGCATGGAACGCACCTTGCTCTCGACGAAGCTGAGCGAGGCGCGGTACTCGAGCGCGGCTCGGCCATAGGCGGCACGCTCGGCGTCGGGATCGACGGTGTTGCCGTCCAGGCTGGGCTGCACGCCCTCGCGCGCGATCTGGAACGGGTTCAGGCCACTACTGATTTCGTAGTGCTGCTCATGGGTGGTGGCCATCAGGCCGTTGGCATCCTGCCCCTGGGCATGGCGCAGGGCGGCATCGAAGTCCAGGTCCTGGGCCTTGTAGCCGGGCGTGTCGGCATTGCCGAGGTTGCTGGCGATCAGCTTCATCCGCTGTTCGCGCAACGGCATGGCCTGGGCGTGGACGCCCAGGTAGTCGGTAATCAGGTTGCGCACGGTGCACTCCCACGGGAACGTTGCCCGGGAAGCTGCAAGGGGTGTGCCAAGTTCGAGAGGGTAGTGCCGGCCGCTGGCCGGCTGCCCCTGCCATTCCGGGGTGCCGGACGGCGGCAGGCAACTACCCAGCCTGCACCCGCCGCCAACGCGCGAAGCACAA
>NZ_JBHHMJ010000626.1:2500-5463 GCF_042136455.1 Stenotrophomonas sp. 3diitr2024 | reverse complement strand
GCCTTCACAAGATACCTGCGCATACTTTCAAAGATCCGGGGAAGTGGCCTCAGCGCCGTTCCCGTGTGCTGCGAAGTTTCCTTCGTAGCGAGCCGCCCATTATAGCCGGCTTTTCTGCTTCGTCAACACCTTTTTTCAAGGTCGTCTCACCGGAGTGGACGTTGTTGCCGATGCTGCTTCGTCGTTGGGCCCGAGGGCCTTTCGTCGTTGCGAGCCGCCTATTATGGCAGGCCTTTCAGCTTTGTCAACAACTTGTTTGAGGAACTTGAAGCTCTTCGTGAAGTTGTTGCTGCAAGTCCAGGTCGAAACCAGGTACCTGCAAAAAAAGGAAAACCCCGCTGCGCATGCAGCGGGGTTCTCGGGTGTAAACCCTGGCGATGACCTACTCTCGCATGGCTTGAGCCACACTACCATCGGCGCAGCTGCGTTTCACTTCCGAGTTCGGGATGGGATCGGGTGGTTCCACAGCGCTAATTTCACCAGGGAGGCTTTTGGAGAGTCGCACTCGTCCCTGGGGGACAAGGCGCCAGCCTCGCATAGTTCTTGTGACGTAGCGTGCACTTGGATGCTCTTACGACGCTGTCGTAAAGCCAAGGCAACTTGAGGTTATATGGTCAAGCCGCACGGATCATTAGTATCAGTTAGCTCAATACATTGCTGTACTTACACACCTGACCTATCAACCACGTAGTCTACATGGTTCCTTCAGGGGGCTTGTGCCCCGGGAGATCTCATCTTGAGGCGCGCTTCCCGCTTAGATGCTTTCAGCGGTTATCGCTTCCGAACATAGCTACCCGGCAATGCCACTGGCGTGACAACCGGAACACCAGAGGTTCGTCCACTCCGGTCCTCTCGTACTAGGAGCAGCCCCTCTCAAATCTCCAACGCCCATGGCAGATAGGGACCGAACTGTCTCACGACGTTCTGAACCCAGCTCGCGTACCACTTTAAATGGCGAACAGCCATACCCTTGGGACCGACTACAGCCCCAGGATGTGATGAGCCGACATCGAGGTGCCAAACACCGCCGTCGATATGAACTCTTGGGCGGTATCAGCCTGTTATCCCCGGAGTACCTTTTATCCGTTGAGCGATGGCCCTTCCATACAGAACCACCGGATCACTAAGTCCTAGTTTCCTACCTGCTTGATCCGTCGATCTTGCAGTCAAGCACGCTTATGCCTTTGCACACAGTGCGCGATGTCCGACCGCGCTGAGCGTACCTTCGAGCTCCTCCGTTACTCTTTAGGAGGAGACCGCCCCAGTCAAACTACCCACCATACACGGTCCCCGACCCAGATAATGGGCCCAGGTTAGAACGTCAAGCACGACAGGGTGGTATTTCAAGGATGGCTCCACCACAGCTAGCGCCATGGTTTCATAGCCTCCCACCTATCCTACACAGACGAACTCAACGTTCAGTGTAAAGCTATAGTAAAGGTTCACGGGGTCTTTCCGTCTTGCCACGGGAACGCTGCATCTTCACAGCGATTTCAATTTCACTGAGTCTCGGGTGGAGACAGCGCCGCTGTCGTTACGCCATTCGTGCAGGTCGGAACTTACCCGACAAGGAATTTCGCTACCTTAGGACCGTTATAGTTACGGCCGCCGTTTACTGGGGCTTCGATCAAGAGCTTCGCCTTGCGGCTGACCCCATCAATTAACCTTCCAGCACCGGGCAGGCGTCACACCCTATACGTCCACTTTCGTGTTTGCAGAGTGCTGTGTTTTTGATAAACAGTCGCAGCGGCCTGGTTACTGCGACCCTCTTCAGCTATAGCTCGCACGAGCCACCAAAAAGGGTGCACCTTCTCCCGAAGTTACGGTGCCATGTTGCCTAGTTCCTTCACCCGAGTTCTCTCAAGCGCCTGAGAATTCTCATCCTACCCACCTGTGTCGGTTTACGGTACGGTCTGCGTAAGCTGAAGCTTAGGAGCTTTTCCTGGAAGCGTGGTATCAGTGACTTTGCCATAAAGGCTCGTCTCGGTGCTCGGTCTTAGAGGATCCCGGATTTGCCAAAGATCCAAACCTACCGCCTTTCCCCAGGACAACCAACGCCTGGTACACCTAACCTTCTCCGTCCCTCCATCGCACTTACGCGAGGTGCAGGAATATTAACCTGCTTCCCATCGACTACGACTTTCGTCCTCGCCTTAGGGGCCGACTCACCCTGCGCCGATTAACGTTGCGCAAGGAAACCTTGGGCTTTCGGCGTGCGGGTTTTTCACCCGCATTATCGTTACTCATGTCAGCATTCGCACTTCCGATACCTCCAGCAGACTTCTCAATCCACCTTCAACGGCTTACGGAACGCTCCTCTACCGCGCATAACAAAGTTATGCACCCCAAGCTTCGGTTCTGTGCTTAGCCCCGTTAAATCTTCCCCGCAGACCGACTCGACCAGTGAGCTATTACGCTTTCTTTAAAGGGTGGCTGCTTCTAAGCCAACCTCCTGGCTGTCTGTGCCTTTCCACATGGTTTTCCACTTAGCACAAAATTTGGGACCTTAGCTGTGGGTCTGGGTTGTTTCCCTTTTCACGACGGACGTTAGCACCCGCCGTGTGTCTCCCATACAGTCCGTCTCGGTATTCGGAGTTTGCAATGGTTTGGTAAGTCGCGATGACCCCCTAGCCATAACAGTGCTCTACCCCCGAGAGGATACATATGAGGCGCTACCTAAATAGCTTTCGAGGAGAACCAGCTATCTCCGGGTTCGATTAGCTTTTCACTCCTAATCACACCTCATCCCCTACCTTTGCAACGGGAGTGGGTTCGGGCCTCCAGTGCGTGTTACCGCACCTTCACCCTGGGCATGACTAGATCACCCGGTTTCGGGTCTACTGCCCGCGACTATGCGCCCTTATCAGACTCGGTTTCCCTTCGCCTCCCCTATACGGTTAAGCTTGCCACGAACAGTAAGTCGCTGACCCATTATACAAAAGGTACGCAGTCACTCCTTGCGG
>NZ_JBHHMJ010000619.1:0-4417 GCF_042136455.1 Stenotrophomonas sp. 3diitr2024 | reverse complement strand
CGGCCGCTGGCCGGCACTACGGTGGAGACAGCGCTGCCGGCCAGCGACCGGCACTACCGTTCATCCGTCGTCCCTCCCCAGCAGACGCGAGACACGTTCACCCTAAAGTAGCGCCGACTGCGGCCGACACGGTAGATTCACAAGATCGATCCGCGGGAATCCGGGTACCGCTCGCCGATGTCAGCTGTCTTTTCCATTACCTCTGCCGACAAAACCCGCCTGGCCGCCAGCGACCTGCCACCGCGGGTGCGTGAGCTGCTGGGCGCATTGATCGGCCTGTGCCGGCAGACGCTGGCCGCGCCGCTGATCCTGACCGTCGAAGCGTTGGAGCAGACGCTGCTGCACGACGCGGATCGCGCGCGCAATCCGCAGCTGCAGGCGGAGCTGATGGCCCAGCGCGGCCAGTTGCATGCCTTCTCCGGTCATTTCGCTGACCGCATGCTTGATGCCGTGGCCGATGCGCTGATACGGCTGCGCGAACCCACGGCCCACTTCAGCCCCGGTTCCACGCCGCCGCCGCAGCCCGGCATGCTCGGGCTGTCGCTGGTCGATGAACATGAAGTGGACCGCGACCTGCTGCTGACCGAGATGGTGCGGAGGGAGACGCTGCGTTCGACCAACACGCTGAACCTGCTGGGCCAACGCCTGGGCGTACTGGCGGCGGCACCGGCCTTCGAGGCCGACACCCTGCCGCTGGCACCACAGGCACTGTGCGCCATGCTGCGCCGGATTGCCGAACAGGATTCGCTCACTGTCGACGTTCAGCTGGCGCTGTACCGCAGCTTCGAACGCCAGGTGCTGGAACGCCTGGGCGACATCCTCGACCGTGCCAATGCCCTGTTGGCCCAGCATGGCGTGCTGCCCGGCCTGGTCTACACCCCCTATCTGGCGCGTTCATCGAGCACCCGGCGGATCATCACCCAGTCGGTGGGCGGTGGTCGCGCCACGCAGCCGGCAAAGCGTGCCGCCGCGCCACTGACCGGCTGGAACGGATCGGCACCGGCCGGCTCCTGGTCGAGCCTGGTGCAGGACGCTTTCCAGGATGACAGCACGGCCGACGCGGCCTTGCCGGGCTTGACCACCTCCACGGGCAGCGCGCTGCATGCGCTGCTGCAGCAGGCACGCCATGCCAGCGCAGCACCTGCGGATCGCGATGCAGTGCCGAGCGCGGCCGTGGATGCGGTCCTCGCACGCTTGCAGGCGCAGTCCAGCGCCGCCACCGGCGTAGCCGACCTGCAGGCAGCCGTGGTGGCGCAACTGCGCAGCGAGCATGGCACGCAGGCCCAGCTGGGCAGCCACGACCGCGACAGCCTCGACCTGCTGCGCATGCTGATGCAGCAGGTGCAGCAGCAGCAGCGTCCGGACCCGGTGCCGGCCGCCCTGCTGGCGCGCCTGCAGGTGCCGCTGGCACGTGCGGCAATGGCCGACCCCGGCTTCTTCGTGCGCGACGAGCACCCCGCGCGCGAACTGCTCAACCAGATTGCCGAAGTCGGCGCCAACTGGCTGGCCGACGATGATGTCGACCCGCAGTTGCTGCAGCGCATGGCACAGAGCGTGCAGGGCCTGCTGGGCCAGGATGCGCGGGCGCCGGAGGCCTTCGCCAGCGCGAACGAGGACGTGCAGCAGCATCAGCGTGCCGCAGCGCATCGCGCCGAGCTGGCCGAGCGCCGCCATGTGGAAGCTGCACGCGGCAAGGAGCGGCTGGAACTCGCGCGGCGACAGGCCAGTGCACAGATCGACCAGTGCTGCGACGCGCAGGAGCCGCCCCGCTTCGTGCAGACCCTGCTGCGTCAGGCCTGGGCCGATGCCCTCACCCTGACCCGCCTGCGCCACGGCGACGATTCACCGCAGTGGCAGGAACGCCTGCAGCAGACCCAACGCATCGCCGCCATCACCGCGCAGCCCGTTGATGCACCCGGCGGCACCGATGCAACGCTTGCTGCCGAGGTCGAGGCCGCCCTGCTGCAGGTCGGCTACCACGCCGAGGAAGCCGCCGCCGTCGCACGCAGGCTGGCCACGCCTGGCGGCGAGGACGAGAGCACCTCGCGTACCGAACTGAGTGCCCGCCTGAAGGCGCGCGCGCGCCTGGGCGAGCACGCCGGTACGGCCGCCGGCACGACGCCCGCCACACCGCGCAGCAGTGCCGAGGAAGCCGCTTACCAGCAGCTGTCCTCCCTGCCCTTCGGCAGCTGGTTCGACATCGATACCGGCGATGGCACACTGCGCCGCCAGCGCCTGTCCTGGTACAGCCTGCTGACCGGCCACGCCCTGCTGGTCAATCCGCGCGGGCAGAAGATCGCCGATACCGACCTGGATACGCTGGCCCGGCAGATCAGTGCCGGCCAGGCGCAGCTGGTCACTGAGGACAAGGCCCGGCTGGTTGACCGTGCCTGGGAGGCCAGCCTTGGCGCATTGCGTGCACTGGCGGCCGGCCATACGCAGGAGACTTCCGCATGATCACCCAACCGCCGCAGGATACCCGCCGCGCGCCGCGCCGCCAGGTCTCGGACCTGGTACCGGTCACCGACCAGATGCGCGAAAGCGTGGTGGGCCGGCTCGGCAATATCTCCGAAACCGGCATGCTGATGCTGGCCAGCGCACCGTTGCGCGAGGATGCGCTGTACCAGTTGCGCTTCCCCTTGCCGCTGGGCGATGGCCGCCACCAGGACATCGACGTGGGCGTGCACCTGCTGTGGAGCGAACCCGCACACGCCCCCGGACAGAACTGGACCGGCTTCCGCTTCCTCACCCTGTCGCGCGAGCATCGGCAGCTGCTGCGCCAGTGGGTGGGCGAAGACAGCGACGAGGGGCCGGTTTCGACGGCCTGAGTGCCGGTTCCAGCACAGCGGTTTTTCCCGCTATGCGGCAGAATCTAGGGCCGTTTTCCGTGTCGAGCCACCGCAATGATCCAGCAAGACCCCGGCGCCCTGTATCCCGACCACCTGGCCGTGCTGTGCCGACGTGCCGAACAGGCGCTGGCCCGCGGCGGCTTCGACCACCTGGTGGTGCCCAGCGGCACTCTGCACTACCAGGTGTTCGATGATCGCGACTACCCGTACGCGGTCAATCCGCAGTTCAAGGCCTGGCTGCCGCTGACCCGCGTGCCCAACAGCTGGATCGTGTTCAGCCCCGGCAAGCGCCCGGCGGTGATCTTCCACCAGCCCTTCGACTACTGGCACGTGGTGCCGGATGCCCCCAGCGGCTGGTGGGTGGATCACTTCGACATCCACATCATCCGCAAGCCGGAAGACGCGCTGGCGCTGCTGCCGGCCGATCCATCGCGCTGCGCGATCCTCGGCGAGCCGCAGAGCGCGCTGGGCAACTACGTACCGAACAACCCGGCGCCGGTGGTGAACTACCTGGAATGGCACCGCGGCAGCAAGACACCGTATGAGATCGCACTGATGCGCCAGGCCCAGGTGCTGGGCGTGCGCGGCCACCGCGCTGCGGAGGCCGCATTCCGCAATGGCGCCGACGAGTTCAGCATCCACATGGCGTACTGCCAGGCAGTCGGCCAGGATGCCAATGAGCTGCCGTACGGCAACATCGTGGCGCTGAATGAACATGCCGCTGTGCTGCATTACACCGAGCTGGGCCGCAAGGCACCGCAGCCGCTGCGCAGCTTCCTGATCGATGCCGGCGCCAGTGCCCACGGCTACGCCAGCGACATCACCCGTACCTACGCCGCGCAGGGCCACGACGAGTTTGCGGCGATGATCGCCGCCGTCGACGCCGCCCAGCAGCGGATGTGCGCAGCGGTGCGCCCGGGCTTCGACTACAAGCAGCTGCACGTGGACGCACATCTTTCGCTGATGGGCGTACTGAAGGACTTCGGCGTGATCAAGGTCTCGCCGCAGACCGCGCTGGAGACCGGCGTCAGCGCCGCGTTCTTCCCGCATGGTATCGGCCACCTGATCGGCCTGCAGGTGCACGACGTGGCCGGTTTCGCGGCCAGCGACGAAGGCGGCCGCATCGAGCGCCCGGCGGGCCACCCGTACCTGCGCCTGACCCGCGTGCTGGAACCGGGCATGGTGGTGACCATCGAACCGGGCCTGTACTTCATCGACATGCTGTTGAACGAAGTGAAGGACGCCGGCCACGGCGATGCGATCAACTGGGACCGCGTGGACTTCTTCCGTCCGTATGGCGGCATCCGCATCGAAGACGAAGTGCTGTGCACTGATGGCGAGGCGGACAACCTGACGCGGCCGGCGTTTGCGGCGGCCAACGGCTGAGCCCCTCGTGGTGTGACGCTCAGGTAGAGTCGACTGTTAGTTGTGATCTCTCGGTAGGTTGTTCATCCGGGGCATCTTTGGAAAATGGTGGTTACCACACCTATCCAGTCCCCAAAGAGCCCGGATGAACCATCATAAAAATGCCCGTTTGACGCCGTTTAGTCGAGAACTTCTTGTCCGCC
>NZ_JBHHMJ010000612.1:0-4882 GCF_042136455.1 Stenotrophomonas sp. 3diitr2024 | reverse complement strand
GCCGAGCCATGCTCGGCTTGCGCGTGCCAGCGCGGCCGGAAGGAAGAGCAGCCGAGCATGGCTCGGCTCTACACTGATGAGGTGCGCGGCCCGAACATGATCACCGCCATGCCGGCCAGGCACAGCGCTGCGCCCAGCAGGTCCCAGCGGCTGGGACGAATGCCATCGACCAGCCACAGCCAGAACAGCGCGGTGCCGATGTAGACGCCACCGTAGGCGGCATAGACCCGTCCACTGGCCGTCGGGTGCAGGGTCAGCAGCCAGGCGAACACGGCCAGGCTGGCCGCCGCCGGCAGCAGCAGCCAGACGCTGCCTCCCTTGCGCAGCCACAACCATGGCAGGTAGCAGCCAACGATCTCGGCCAGCGCGGTCAGCAGGAACAGGCCAAGCGTTTTCACGCCTTCTCTGCTGCCTTGGCCTGCTGCCACAGTGCTTCCTGCGCATCCAGGTCCAGTTCGGCCAACGCCTCACCCTGTGCGTCGGCCTGCGCTTCCATCGCGCGGAAGCGACGCTCGAACTTGTGGTTGGCACCGCGCAGTGCAGCGCCCAGATCGATATCGGCATGACGCGCCAGGTTCGCGCAGACGAACAGCAGGTCGCCCAGTTCTTCCTGCAGGCGCGCCTTGTTGCCCGCGACATCGCCGCGTTCGAACTCCTCGCGCAGCTCCTGCAGCTCCTCGGCTGCCTTGTCCAGCACCGGCAGCGGACCCGGCCAGTCGAAACCGACCTTGGCCGCGCGCGACTGCAGCTTCACCGCCCGCTGCCATTCCGGCAGGCCGCGCGAGATACCGGCCAGTGCGGAGGTGTCCTGCTCGCCCTTGGCGGCACGCTCGGCGCGCTTGATCGCCTCCCAGTTGCGCGTCACCCCGTCGGCATCGTCCACGCTGACATCGGCGAACACGTGCGGGTGGCGGCGCTGCATCTTGTCGCTGATCGCACGGGCGACCTCGGCGAAGGCAAACGCGCCCTGCTCCTCGGCCATGCGTGCGTGGAACACCACCTGCAGCAGCAGGTCGCCGAGCTCGTCGCAGAGATCGTCCAGGTCACCCCGGTCGATCGCATCGGCGACTTCGTAGGCTTCCTCGATGGTGTAGGGGGCGATGGTCGCGAAGTTCTGCTCCAGATCCCACGGGCAGCCACCCTGCGGGTCACGCAGCCGCGCCATGATCGCCAGCAGGCGCTCCAGTTCGCTGCTTGCGGCGCTACCGGTGGTGGGGGTGTCGTGCGCGCTCATGGGGCCTCCAGGATCAGTCGGACAACCAGTCGCGCCATGGCAGGCTGGTATCACCAAGGGCAATGAAATCGCCGTTCAACAGTGTCTCGCGGCGGTTGTAGCGGAACGGCTTGCCGGTCGCCGCCGACAGCACCGCGCCGCCGGCGGCATGCAGCACGCACTGGCCGGCGGCGGTATCCCATTCGGAGGTCGGGCCCAGCCGCGGATAGACATCCAGGCCGCCTTCGGCGATCCGGCAGAATTTCAGTGACGAGCCCTGTGCGATGGTCTCGATGCGGCCCATGCGCGCCAGCAGCGCCTCGGTTTCCGGCGAGCGGTGCGAGCGGCTGGCGGCAACGCGCAGCGGAGCCGTGGCCGGCGTGCGGGTGCGCAGCACGGTGTCATGCAGGCCCTGCCGCCGATAGGCCAGCTCGCCGCGCATGGCATGCCAGACGATGCCGGTGACCGGCGCCAGCACCACACCAAAGGCCGGCGCGCCCTGGTAGATCAAGGCGATGTTGACGCTGAATTCGCCGTTGCGCTTGACGAACTCGCGGGTACCGTCGAGCGGATCCACCAGCCAGTAAGCGCCCCAATGGCGGCGCTGCTCCCAGCCCACCTGCGCCGATTCCTCGGACAGGATCGGCAGGTCCGGTGTCAGCTGCCGCAGGCCCACCTCAATGACCTGGTTGGCCGCCAGGTCGGCCGCGGTGACCGGGCTGTTGTCGTCCTTGATCTGGACCTCGAATCCATCGGCATACACCTGCATGATGGCTTGGCCGGCCTGCTGGGCGATGGCGATGGCGGTCTCGCGCAGGTCCGTGGTCAGTTTGATCATCGCGTTCCCTGCAGCCACTGGCGGGCAATGAACAGCGCCGCCAGCGAGCGTCCCTCGGAGAAGTCCTCGCGCAACATCAGCTGGTCCAGTTCGGCCAGCTTCCACGGCACCACTTCCAGTTCTTCCGGCTCGTCGCCGGCCAGCTTTTCCGGGTACAGGTCGCGCGCCACCACCAGCCACGACTGGTGGCTCATGTAGGTCGGGGCAAGGGTCATTGCGCGCAGCACGTCGACCCGGCGCGCCCCGTAACCGGCTTCTTCCTTCAGCTCGCGGTCGGCGGCCTGCTCGGGGGTTTCGCCGGCGTCGATCCGGCCCTTGACCAGGCCCAGTTCGTAGCGGTGCATGCCGGCGGCGTATTCACGCACCAGCAGCACGGTCTCATCGTCGAGCATCGGCACCACCACCACCGCGCCGTGGCCACGGCTGACCAGGCGCTCGAACCGGCGACGTTCACCGTTGGAGAATTCCAGGTCCAGATGCTGGCGCTGGAAGGGGCCGTTCTCCTCATCGGTGATCCGATGGATGATCGGCAAGCGACGGCCGGCACGGTCATCGTTCATGCGGAATCTCCGCGGCGGCCGGCGCCAGCGCCGGGGCCGATAGAATGTGCAGGCAGCAACATGTTCATGAGCCCGAAATGCTAGCAGACCCAACCCCCTCCCCGCTGGCCCAGCACTGGCGGCAACGCGACCTGCAGGTGCTGTGGCACCCGTGCACGCAGATGCGTGAGCATCCGGACACCCTGCCACTGGTGCCGATCGCCCGCGGTGAAGGCGCATGGCTGATCGACCACGACGGCCACCGCTACCTGGACGCCGTCAGCAGCTGGTGGACCAACCTGTTCGGCCATGCCGAGCCGCGCATCGGCGGCGCCATCGCGGCGCAGGCCGGGCAGCTGGAACAGGTGATGCTGGCGGGCTTCGGCCACGAGCCGGCGATCACCCTGGCCGAGCGCCTGCTGGCGCTGGCGCCACGCCAGCCCGGCCGCGCGCCGTTGGCCAAAGTGTTCTACGCCGACAACGGCTCGGCCGGCGTGGAAGTGGCGCTGAAGATGGCCTTCCAGTACTTCCAGAACTGCGGCGAGCCACGGCGCACGCGCTTCATCGCGCTGGAAAACGGCTACCACGGCGAGACCCTGGGTGCGCTGGCGCTGGGCGATATTCCGCTGTATCGCCGCGTCTATGCACCGCTGCTGGCCGAAGGCCTGTTCGCGCCATCGCCCGATGCCTACCTGGCCGAACCGGGCCAGAGCGCGGCAGATCGCGCACGGCAGGCTGCCGACGGCTTGGCCACGCTGTTCGACCAGCATCCGGGCGAGATCTGCGCGGTGATCCTGGAACCGCGCCTGCAGTGTGCCGGCGGCATGCGCATGCATGACCCGGTCTATCTGCAGCGCGTGCGCGAACTGTGCGATGCCCATGGCGCGTTCATGATCGCCGACGAGATCGCCACCGGCTTCGGCCGCACCGGCACCCTGTTCGCCTGCGAGCAGGCAGGGGTGATGCCGGACCTGATGTGCCTTTCCAAGGGCCTGACCGGCGGCTTCCTGCCGCTGGCCGCCGTGCTGGCCACGCAGGCGCTGTACAACGCCTTCCTCGACGACTCGCGCGAGCGCGCCTTCCTGCATTCGCACAGCTACACCGGCAATCCGCTGGCCTGCGCGGCGGCACTGGCGACGCTGGACATCTTCCGCGACGACGATGTGATCGCCCGCAACCGGGGCATCGCGTCGGTGATGGGCACGCTGGCGGCGCCATTTTCCGACCATCCGCACGTGGCCGACGTGCGCCAGGCCGGCATGGTGGTGGCGTTCGAGCTGTCGCGCGACGGCAACAGGCGCACGCCTTTCGACCCGGGCCTGCGGCTGGGCCTGCACGCTTACAAGGCCGCCCTCAGGCGCGGCGTGGTGCTGCGCCCGCTGGGCGACGTGCTGTACTGGATGCCACCCTATTGCGTGGATGACGAACAACTGGAGCTGCTGGCACACACCACGCTGGCGGCCATCGACGAGGCGATTGCATGCGCGTGACCCGCTGCCCCATCGACCTGGCGCTGCACAGCGGCCAGACCGTGACCCTGCCGGAAGAGACGGCCAACCACCTGGTGCGGGTGATGCGCCTGCGCGAGGGCGATACGTGCGTGCTGTTCAACGGCGATGGCAACGACTACAGCGCGACACTGACCGTGGCCGGCAAGCGCGAGGTACAGGTCCGCATCGATGCTGTGCAGGCCATCGACAATGAATCACCGCTGGCGATCACCCTGCTGCAGGGCATCGCCCGTGGCGAGAAGATGGACCTGATCCTGCAGAAGGCCACCGAACTGGGCGTGGCGGCGATCATTCCGGTCAACGCCGAGCGCACCGAGGTGAAGCTCGATCCAGCACGGGCCGAGAAGCGCGTGGCGCACTGGAACAACGTGGTGACGTCGGCCTGCGGCCAGTCCGGGCGTGCGCGCATCCCGCAGGTGGGTTCGCCGCTGTCGCTGGCGCAGGCTGCGGCGGTACTGCCGGCCGATACGCTGCGGCTGACCCTGGACCCGCGGGGCGCACATCGCCTGTCGACGCTGACGGCCGCTCCGGCAGGGGGCCTCGTGCTTGCGATCGGCCCGGAAGGAGGCTGGTCGCCGCGCGACCGCGACCAGCTGGCAGCGGCCGGGTTCCAGGGACTGCAGCTGGGTCCGCGGATCCTGCGCACGGAAACGGCCGGACTGGCCGCGGTCGCGGCGTTGCAGGCGCGGTTGGGCGACCTGGGATAGGACCGGTTCGTGGTAGAGCCGGGCGCTGCCCGGCATCCACCGGATCATGGGGTTGCCGGCCAGCGGCCGGCACT
>NZ_JBHHMJ010000586.1:0-328 GCF_042136455.1 Stenotrophomonas sp. 3diitr2024 | reverse complement strand
GCCCACCACGGCCTCATCCACGCCGAGCCATCGCCGCTGGGCGGGCTGCGCGTGGTCATTACCCTGCCGGAGCCTGCATGAGCCTGTCCACCGCCGCGTCCTCGAAGATCCTGATCGTGTCAGCGCTGATGTTCCTTGTCTCGGCGCTCGGTGCCGGCGCGGCCCACGCGTCCTGGCTGTTCATCGCCGCCCGCGTGCTGGGCGGTTTCGCGGTGGGCGCGTTGACCAACTACCCGGGCTCGCCGCTGCTGAGCGCACAGGCGATGCGCGCGCAGGACCGCATGGCGGTCTGTGAGCTGCAGGAAGCCGAAACGGCCACGCTGAAGGC
>NZ_JBHHMJ010000581.1:0-417 GCF_042136455.1 Stenotrophomonas sp. 3diitr2024 | reverse complement strand
TGCTGGCGACTGGCGGGTGATCAAGGCGCGCTATCTCGACCAGCCGGGTTGGACCAGGCACTGGCAGCCGCAGGCGCAGAGCCCGTGGCTGTACAACGCCGGGCAGAAAATCCTCATCCATCTTTTAAAAATGCTAGCGTTTCAGAAGCAGCTGCGCAAGAAAGTAAAACGTATCAAATTTCTGAAGAATCTATTACAATTGTAGATTCAGCAGATGTAGAAGTTACTACTACAGATACAAAAGCTGCTTTATCTATTCAAGCAGCATTACAAGCAGCTATCGTGGTTATAATAAGTATTTCTATAGCAGATAGTGAAAAAGCTGACCGTGTAGCACAAGAACTGTTTCAAAAATCATCTATTAAACAAATTAATAAACAAGAAACTGTTATTAGAAATTCTAGAAATGTTACAGTT
>NZ_JBHHMJ010000574.1:0-269 GCF_042136455.1 Stenotrophomonas sp. 3diitr2024 | reverse complement strand
CCTTCCAGTTGGCCAACGGCGCGCGCAACATCGAAAGCGTGCAGCTGGGCTTCCGGGTCAACCACCGCAACACGCGCCAGCTGCAGTTCGTGCTGGTGTCGCCCAGCGGCACCCGCAGCGTGGTGCAACCGGCGTTCACCTGGCCGAAGGACGCGGCCACCTCGGCGTTCAGCCTGTTCAACGCGTGCGGCATCCTCTGCATGATCGTGGGTATTGGTGCATCACGGCGGCTGGCGGATCGCTTCGGCAAGCGCGATGTCTTCGGTGGC
>NZ_JBHHMJ010000558.1:0-269 GCF_042136455.1 Stenotrophomonas sp. 3diitr2024 | reverse complement strand
CTACGCGGTGATGCGCGACTACGCCGACCGCATCCAGCTGGAACTGCAGCGGGTGCCCGACGTCGGCAAGATCGACCTGGTCGGCCTGCAGGACGAGAAGGTGTGGATCGAACTGTCCAACACCCGGCTGGCCACGCTGGCCGGATCGCGGGCATCGCTGCCATCGTCCAGCGCCAGGCGACGACGCTGGTTGTCGGCCATCACCTGCTCATAGCCGGCCGTACCCGGCGCGGCCACTTCGGTCGGCTGCCAGAGGCGGCCATCGAAGG
>NZ_JBHHMJ010000550.1:0-5290 GCF_042136455.1 Stenotrophomonas sp. 3diitr2024 | reverse complement strand
TGCCAAGCCTCCATGGACGGATTTACGGCGTCCCCGCACTCCGGCACCGCCCAACCAACCCACGGAACGCACGCTGTTGCTGTTGCGTCTGATGTTGCCGGCCAGCGGCCGGCACTACCGAAATGAAGAACGGGCGCCTTGGCGCCCGTTTCTTATTTGAACTTGTAGACCACGTTCATCGTGGTCAGCGTATCGGTCTTGCGCTTGTCGACAGCGACGTCGCTGTTGTAACGCGCCTGCCAGCCGGCCTTCAGCGCCAGGTGCTCGTTCATGCTCACCGAGACGCCGAAGTCGTTCTGGCCGAAGGTGTTGTACGAACCGGATTCGACCAGCAGCGTGTTCACCAGGTCGGTGTTGTCGGTCAGCGAGTATTTCAGGTCGAACTGGCCGCGGCCGATCATGCCGGTACGGGTGCGGTCATCCTCGGTGCTGTGGGTACGGCGCACGCCGGGGCCGATCTGCGCGTCGAAATAGAAGCGCTCGGTGTTCCACAGGCGGGTGCCGTAACCCAGACCGAACGAGCTCTGGCGGTCGTAGGTGGCGAAGTCGTCGCGCTCGGTACGCACCGTGGCCGTCAGCTGGCGGTGCTCGCCCAGCTGCAGCGCGCTGCCCGCACTGCCGGTGTAGCGGTTGGCAGTGGTGTTGCTGCGGCGGGTGGTGGTGCCGTCGTCGTTGGTCTCGGTCACCTTGGAGCTGGAGCGCAGGCCGAACAGGTCCATGCTGTGCACCCAGTCGCCGTCGGTGTAGCGCAGGCGCAGGCGGCCGTTGAAGCTCTCGGTGCTGCTGTTGCCGCGTGCCGAGGCAAAGCCGAGCTCGCCGCCGCTGCCGCTCCACGGCGAGGACATCGCCGCCAGTTCGGAGGCATCCTGCGCGTATGCGAGCGGCGCACACAGCAGCAGGGGGATCAGCAGGGACACGCGCAGGGACATCGAGGCTTCTCCGGAACGGTTAACAGCCGGTGATGATACTGGAAGCGTGATGGCGGTCCGAATCGATCCAAAGCGTGCTTCAGCGAACGTTGCCGCGATCGCCTATTCAGGGCAGATCGACACGCAATGCGGGGTCGTTGAAGCGCGAATAGCGCAGGCGCAGCTGGAAGCTGCGGCCATTGCTGCTGCCGCTGCGCACGATCTGGCGTGGCAGGCCCTGGGCATCCACCCAGTACTCCAGGCGTTCGCCGGGCTGGTTGCCGCGCAGCCGGTAGTGACGGGTCTCGACCCCGTCCAGCGCCTGGCTGCCGAGATCTTCGGCCTTCAGGTCGGCGGGCAGGGCGTCGGCCGGCAGCGGGTTGCGCCACTGCTCGAGCAGGCCGGGCGGGGCCGGCACCTGGCGGATCGCACCGTCGGCCTGCAGGAACAGGGTGTCGCCGATGATGGTCTGCGGCCCGGCCGGGGTCTCCACCCGGAAACGGTCGGGTGCAACGAAGTCCATGGCGCTGCGTACCCGCTGCGGCGCGCCCAGCACTTCCAGTTCGGCGTGGAAGCTGCGCAGGGCGGCGAAACGCTGGCTGGCACCCAGCACCGCCTGTGCCGGATCGGCGGCGGGTACCGGGGCCTCGGTGCCCGCCGGCGCCGGCGCGCGATCGCAGGCGGCCAGCAGCAGGCAGGCCAGCAGGGACAGGGCAGGCAACCGGCGCATCGGGCATTCCATGGGGTGGGGGCGACCACGATAGCCCAAACGTCCCACACAAGACCCGCGACTCGGACATAATCGGGGGTATGGACCGATACGAACGCATCACCGCCCTGCATCGTCTGCTCAAGTCCGCGCGCTATCCGGTGACGGTGGCGACCCTGCAGGACAAGCTCGGTTGTTCCCGTGCCACCGTCTACCGCGACCTGGCCTTCCTGCGCGATGCGCTGATGGCACCGATCGAGGGCGACGGCGAGGCCGGCTTCCGCTACCAGGCCGACGAGAGCGATCGCTTCGAGCTGCCCGGCCTTTGGCTCAGCTCGGAGGAGCTGCATGCCCTGCTGGCCTCGCAGCACCTGCTGGCGCGTACCGGCGGCGGCGTGCTGTCGTCGGTGCTGGCCCCGCTGCAGCAGCGCATCGAGAGCCTGTTGGCAGCCCAGGCCGGTGTCTCCAGCTGGCCGGTCGACCGCGTGCGGGTGATTCCGCACCGTGGCCGCAAGTTCGATGAAGGCAGCTTCCGCAGCGTGGCCTCGGCGGTGCTGGAGCGCCGTCAGCTGGCGTTCGAGTACCGCGCCCGCTCCACCGACGAGCCGACCAAGCGCACCGTCTCGCCGCAGCGCCTGACCCATTATCGCGACAACTGGTACCTGGATGCCTGGGACCATGATCGCGAGGCGCTGCGCAGTTTCGCGGTGGACCGCATCCACAAGGCACGGGTAATCGACAGTGCCGCCCGCGATGTCGCCGACAGCGAGCTGGACGAGCAGCTCGGCGCCAGCTATGGCATTTTTTCGGGTGCGCCGAAGGGCTGGGCGACCATCCTGTTCAGCGCCAAGGCTGCGCGCTGGGTGGCCGACGAGCACTGGCATTCCAAGCAGCAGGGTCGTTTCCTGGCCGATGGCCGCTACGAACTGAAGGTGCCGTACAGCGTCTCGCGAGAGTTGCTGATGGACGTGCTGCACTATGGTTCGGATGCCGAGATCATCGAGCCGATCATGCTGCGCGAGCAGGCCAAGGCGCTGCTTGAGCTGGCCCTGAGCAACTACGAAAAATCCTGACACTCCCCCCCGAGAACCCCGTCCCCCATGAAGAAGACCCTGTTGCTGTCCCTGCTCGCCGCTGCGCTGGCCCTGACCGCCTGCGGCAAGTCCGGCGAGCCCTCGCAGAAGCTGGTGGTGGCCGCCACGGCCGTGCCGCATGCCGAGATCCTCGAGGTGGTCAAGCCGATCCTCAAGCAGGAAGGCGTGGACCTGGACGTGCGCGTATTCAACGACTACGTGCAGCCCAACGACCAGCTGGTGCAGAAGCAGGTGGACGCCAACTACTTCCAGACCGAGCCGTACCTGGATGCCTACAACCGCGACCGCAAGACCGACCTGGTGAAGGTGATCGGCGTGCACATCGAGCCGTTCGGTGCGTACTCGCGCAAGGTCAAGTCGCTGGCCGAGCTGCGCGACGGTGCCGACGTGGTGATCCCGAACGATCCGAGCAACAACAGCCGCGCGCTGATCCTGCTGCACAAGGCCGGCGTGATCGAGCTGAAGGACCCGGCCAACGCGCTGTCGACCCAGCGTGACATCACCGCCAACCCGAAGAACCTGAAGTTCCGCGAGCTGGACTCGGCGATGCTGCCGCGCGTGCTGGACCAGGTCGATCTGGCCCTGATCAACACCAACTATGCGCTGGACGCCGGCCTCAACCCGACCAAGGATGCGCTGGCGATCGAGAGCAAGGATTCGCCGTACGTGAACTTCCTGGTCGCGCGCCCGGACAACAAGGACGACGCCCGTGTGCAGAAGCTGGCCAAGGCCCTGACCAGCCCGCAGGTGAAGGCCTTCATCGAGAGCAAGTACAAGGGCGCGGTGCTGCCGGCGTTCTGATTGCGGCTGATCTGTTGATTTGAATGGTGGGTGTCGACCTTGGTCGACACTGCCTTTCCTGTAGAGCCGAGCCCACGCTCGGCTCTGCTGTTTCCGGCATTTCACCAACGGCAGCCGAGCATCGCTCGGCTCTTCCGTGTCACTCCACGTGCCGCAGCAGGGCAGGGCATTGCAGTTTCAATCGACGTGGAAGGCGAGGGTGGCGGCAACTGCCTGCTGCCATCCCGCATACAGCTTCTCGCGCCGCGACACCTCCATCTGTGGCTCGAAGCGCCGGTCCAGGCCCCACTGTGCAGCGATCTGTTCGCGGCTTGACCAGAACCCGACGGCCAGGCCGGCCAGATAGGCCGCACCGAGCGCGGTGGTTTCGGTCAACCGCGGCCGCAGCAGCGGCACACCGAGGATGTCTGCCTGGAAGCCGGCCAGGAAGTCGTTGCCGATCGCACCGCCATCAGCGCGCAGCTCGGTCAGTGCGATGCCCGCATCGGACTGCATGGCATCGAGCACGTCGCGGGTCTGGTAGGCCATCGCTTCCAGCGCGGCGCGCACGAAATGCGCCTTGCCCGTGCCACGGGTCAAGCCAAACATCGCACCGCGCACATCACTGCGCCAATAGGGCGCACCCAGGCCGACAAACGCCGGCACCAGATAGGCGCCGCCGCTGTCGGGCACCTGCGCGGCCAGTGCCTGGCTGTCGCTGGCGCGTTCGATCATGCGCAGTCCGTCGCGCAGCCACTGCACCACCGAGCCGGCGATGAAGATCGACCCTTCCAGCGCATACTCCACGCGCCCGTCCAGGCCCCAGGCAATGGTGGTCAGCAGGCCGTTGCGCGACCGCACCGCCTGCGCACCGGTATGCATCAACATGAAGCAACCGGTGCCATAGGTGTTCTTGACCATGCCCGGCTGGAAACAGGCCTGGCCGAACAGTGCCGCCTGCTGGTCACCGGCGATGCCGGCGATCGGGATCGGGTGGTCGAAGAAGAACTGCGGCCGGGTGTGTGCGTATACCGCACTGGAGTCGCGCACCTGCGGCAGCATCGCGCGCGGGATGTCGAGCAGGGCCAGCAGATCGTCATCCCAGTCCAGCGTGTGGATGTTGAACAACAGCGTGCGCGCCGCGTTGCTGTAGTCGGTCACATGCGCCTGGCCGCCGCTGAGGTTCCACACCAGCCAGCTGTCGATGGTGCCAAACAGCAGCTCGCCACGTTCGGCGCGCTGCTGCGCACCTTCCACGTGGTCGAGGATCCAGCGCACCTTGGTCGCAGAAAAATAGGCATCGATCAGCAGGCCGGTCCGCTCGCGGATCAGCGCTTCATGGCCTTCGGACTTCAGTCGTTCACAGATGGCGTGGCTCTGCCGCGATTGCCAGACGATGGCGTTGTGGATCGGCTGGCCGGTGGCACGGTCCCAGACCACGGTGGTTTCGCGCTGGTTGGTGATGCCCAGTGCGGCGATATGGCGCGGGTCGATCTGCCCGCGACTGAGCAGTTCGGTCAGCGTGGCATAGACGCTGGTGAGGATCTCGCGCGGGTCATGCTCGACCCAGCCGGGTTGCGGGAAGATCTGCGCGAACTCGCGTTGCGCGCTGCCGATGATGTCGCCGGCACGGTCGAACAGGATCGCGCGCGAACTGGTGGTGCCCTGGTCGATGGCCAGCACGTAGCGGGGCGTCATGCAGCGTCTCCGGTAGAGCAGTCAGGGTAACTTACCTTTCTCTCTGTAGAGCCGAGCCATGCTCGGCTGCATTTGCACAACGCAGCCGAGCATGGCTCGGC
>NZ_JBHHMJ010000541.1:0-9975 GCF_042136455.1 Stenotrophomonas sp. 3diitr2024 | reverse complement strand
GTTGCCCGCGCGTTGCGCGGTCAACGCCGCAACCCCTATCAATGCAGGGATGCACAATGCAGGGATGCACAGTGGAGACAGAGCAATGAGCATGCAGGTGCGGCGCGCATGGTGGCGCGATCTTTCGATGCCAGCCATCGTCGCTGGCTTCATTACGGTGCTGGTCGGCTTCGCCAGCTCAGCCGTGATCGTGTTCCAGGCGGCACAGGCCGTCGGCGCCAACCAGGCGCAGATCGCCTCCTGGATGTGGGCGCTGGGGCTGGGCATGGGCGTGACCTGCATTGGCCTGTCACTGCGCTATCGCGTGCCGGTGGTGACGGCGTGGTCGACCCCGGGCGCGGCGATGCTGGTGGTGGGTGTCGGCGGCGCGTCGCTCGCCGAGGCCACGGGCGCATTCCTGCTGGCCGCCGTACTCAGCTTGCTGGCGGGCTTTTCGGGCATCTTCGCCCGACTGATGCAACGGGTGCCGATGGCGCTGGCCGCCGGCATGCTGGCCGGTGTCCTGCTGCGCTTCGGGCTGGATGTGTTCGTGGCCATGAATACCCAGCTGGTGCTGGCACTGGCGATGTTCACCACCTGGCTGGCCGGGCGCAGGCTGTTCCCGCGCTATGCGGTGATCGCCACGTTGCTGGTCGGCATCGCCGTCGCCGCGAGCCACGGCCTGCTGCACGCCCAGCAGGTGCATCTGCAGCTGGCGATCCCGCAGTGGGTGACGCCCTCCCTGTCATGGACCGCCGTGGCCGGCATCGCCCTGCCCCTGTTCGTGGTCACCATGGCCTCGCAGAACATTCCCGGCGTGGCGGTGATGCGCGCATCCGGCTACGACGCCCCGGTGTCACCGCTGATCGGCTGGATCGGTGTGGTCAATACACTACTGGCGCCGTTCGGTGCGTACGCGCTGAACCTGGCCGCGATCACCGCCGCGATCTGCATGGGCCGTGATGCACATGAGGATCCGGCACGCCGCTATACCGCGGCGATGGCGGCCGGTGCCTTCTACATTGTCGTCGGGCTGTTCGGCGCCACGGTGGCCGCACTGTTCGCGGCCTTCCCCAAGGAGCTGGTGGCCTGCGTGGCCGGTATCGCCCTGTTCGGCACCATCGGCAACAGCCTGGCCAGTGCGCTGGCGGTAGAGCGGGACCGCGAGGCGGCACTGGTCACCTTCCTGGTCACCGCCTCGGGGGTCTCACTGGCCGGCATCGGCTCGGCGTTCTGGGGGCTGGTGGCCGGTGCGCTGTGCCTGCTGGTATTGCGGGCACGGGCACCAGCCTGAGCAAACGTGTCAGGCCGCCATGCGGGCGACGGTGTTGATCACCCCGACAGCCGCCATGCCGATCACCACCGCCCAGACGCTGGTCCCGCCACGACGCTGCAGTTCGGTACGGATGCGATGGTGCTGCCCGGCGTGAGCAGCCTTCACTTTGCCCAGCAGCCGCATGCAATAGCGCAGGTACAGGGTATTGGCGGTCATCGCGATGGCAAACCGTGGCACCGCCAGCAACACCACCATGAGCAGCGGATTGGCACGGGCCGCCAGCAGCGCGATGCCGAACAGGACCAGCTCGAAGAGGATGGCCGCCAGGTACATTTTCCGGTGCAGCAGCCAGTAGGTCGGCACCAGGAAGGCGGGCCAGTGCCACGGCCGCGGCGGCTTCGGCACTGGGCTGTCCAGGTGCCAGCGCTGGCGGTAGAGCGCTGCGTTGGGCCCCACGAGGAGGTTCAGATCGTCCGCGTCGGATGGAGCGGTCGCACCGTCCACCTCTGCAACAGGCGCGAGATAGGGATTGTCATCCGTCGGAGAAACCGGCGGGGTATCCAGATGATTCATGTCGGCGATTCCATGCCCGGGATGAACCCGCAGTAGCGGCAGGCATCGGTGAATCTGAAGCTGCTCCGGTCTCAGCCTGCCATTGCCTGGCCGACGAACATCGCCGCAACGACAATGATGGCAACCATGGCTGCGGCCGCTGCATTGGTATCACCCCGCTTGGACAGCTCGCTGCGCAGGCGTGCCTCGTCATCGCCCGCCAAGGCGCGCGCGCGGGCGATCTCACGCTGGCAATGCGCCAGGTACCAGCGATTGGCATACACCGCAGCGGTGACGTTGATCGCAAGGGTGATGACCATCGACACGCCTTCCGGTACGCCCAGCAACGCCTCGGCGATACTGAAGAACACCAGCATGCCAGCCCATATCGCCGCCAGCCGGTACATCCGCCGGTACACCATCCAGATCACGCCGATCAGGAAGGCCGGCCAGTGCCAGGTGCCGTTGCCCTCGGCGATGCCCTGGTCCAGCCGCCAGCGTTGTCGATAGATCGGGAAGTTGCCGCCGACCACGGCGGCGTACAAGGCGATGTCGCCTTCCAGCTCCGGCACGGTCGCGGCCACGGGCGAAGCGGCGGGTGCACGGTAGGGGTCGGACGGATCAGCGGTCCGGGTATCGCTGACGGTGACCGCCGGCACCGGTTCAACCGGCGAGGGGTTCGGAGCCATCTGCGCGAGCGAAGGATCCAGTTCGGCCAGTGGCCGCCACGATGCCATCCCTACGCGCCACAGCAGCGTGCGTGCGGTTACGGTGCCGTCCTGCTGCAACCGGCGCAACCCGGCCAGGTCCACCGGCCCTTCGCTCTGCTTGCTGTTGGCGTACCACCACTGTGCTTCCTGCATGCCATCCATTCCTGTCGATCCCATCGCTACTCTGAAACTCCCGCCACGGCCTGCAGCGGTTCACTGGCCAGCACCTGCACAAGCTGGTGGCGCGCGCCAGGTGCAAGGGTAATCTGCTCTGGCCCGGCATTGGCCACTTCCAGGCACACGTAATCGTGCCAACCGTCGCCGACATCGGCCATCTTCGCCGCTGCCTCCATGCCCGGGTTCCAGGCCACCAGGGTCTGGCTGCCTTCGCTGCGGATCTCGATCCGCCGCTGCAGGACGGGATCGCGAAGCACGTAGTGGCCGCCGGCACCGGTATAGATGCGGTCGCTGCGCCCCGGATCGCGCGGGTCACGCAGCGACCAGGGCCCCTGCTGCTGGCGCAGCTGCGCGCCGTCCTCGTACTTGTCCAGGTACTGCAGGCCGTCGAGGCCATCGACCTCGACACGAGTGGCATCGCCGACCCGGAAGTAGCTGTGCAGGGCCTGGGTGAAGGTCACCGGCGAGATTCCGGTGTTCTCGGTGACGAGCTGCTGGCGCAGCTGGCGGCCGACGCGCAGCTGCATCTGCAGGCGCAGGCCGGGATCGGCGCAGGGCGCAGGTGCCAACTGCAGCTCTACCTCGCCGTCATCGCTCCGGGTGGCCTGCAGAAGCTCCCAGCGTGCGGTACGTACCAGGCCATGCGCCGGTGCATCGGCGCTCTTGCCCTGGCGACCGAACCACGGCCAGCACACCGGGACGCCACCGCGGATAGGCGTGGGCAGCTCGGCGCGCGTGGGCGAAAGCCAGAACAGATCGGGCTGCCCATCGGGAATGAACGACAGCAGCTGGCCACCAAACACACTCACGACCGCTGTGGCATTGGCGGTTCGCACCTGCCAGGCCTCCAGGCCGTGATACAGGCCGGTGCTGATGTCCGGATTCGACTGCATGCGATGACGCTCCTTGAAGACCGCGGCGATGATGTCGCGGTCAACGTGCCGCCGGCAAGGCATTCTGCCCAGCGGGTGCGATGGCGGCCGCCTCTTCCTGCAGCGTGCGCAGGATGCGCTGGCCTGCGCGGCCGTCCACCTCGCTCCAGCCCAGGCGCTGCTGCTCGGCCTGGATCGCGCGACGCGTGGCGGCACCGATCATGCCGTCGGCGGCACCGATGTCGTGGCCGCGGGCCAGCAGCAGGGTCTGCAGCTGGCGGCGCTCATCGCGGCCCAGGCCTGGATCGTCGGTCGGCCAGGCGGTAGCCAACCCGGTGCCACCACGCAGCTGGTCAGCAAGCGTCGCGATCGCCAGCGCATAGCTTTCGGCAGCGTTGTAGCTGTAGATCGCGTCGTAGTTGCGGAACACCAGCAGCGCCGGGCCGTTGTTGCCGGCCGGCAGCAGCAGGGCGGCGCGCGCATCCGCCGGCAGGTTGGCCGGAGCCAACGCGCTGCCATCCAGCGCGGTCACGCCCTGCGCGCGCCAGTCGGCCAGGGCGCGACGCTGGGTGCGGCCGGCCTGGCTGGCGTTGAAGCCGGCGGGCACACGCACCTCCATGCCCCATGGTTCGCCACTGCGCCAACCGGCACGCTTGAGATAGTTGGCGGTGGAGGCCAGTGCATCGGGAATGCTGCCGACCAGATCGCGGCGGCCATCGCCATCACCATCCACGGCGATGCGTGCATAGGTGCTGGGCATGAACTGGGTGTGCCCGAAGGCACCGGCCCAGGAGCCGGTGAGCCCCTGTGCCTGCAGGTCGCCGCGGTCGATCAGCGTGAGCAGCGCCAGCAGCTCACCGCGGAAGAAAGGTTGGCGGCGGCCGGCGCACGACAGCGTGGCCAATGACTGCAGCAGCGGGCGCTTGCCGAACACGCGGCCGTAGTCGCTCTCCACGCCCCAGACCGCGACGATGGTGGCCGGATCGACGCCATACTGGGCCGACACACGATCGAGCAGGTCGCGGTGCTGCTGCAGCAGGGCGCGACCATCAGCAACGCGCTGGCGATCAACCAGCGCGGCCAGATAGTCCCAGATCGGCGTGGTGAATTCGGGCTGTGCATCGAGCAGGCCGAGCACGCTGGGGTCCGGGGTGAGCCCGGCGGTGATCTCGTTGAAGCGGTCGGCGCCGATGCCCTGGGTCGCGGCGGTGGCCTGCAGGCCCGCCAAGCAGCGGCTGAACGCCGGATCGGTGCTGGCGGCCGAAGCCGCAGGCAGCGTCGGGTTCGACGCAAGGGCGGCCGCCAGGCCGAGCGTGGTCAGAACAGGCATGGCGTCCTCCGTGTTGCCGTTGCACGGCCATCTTAGGGGTAGCGATGCCGCCGAACCTGAAGGGGCACCGGCTGGCCACCACCTCAGGCGCGCCGCAGCAAGCGCAGGCCATAGGCGGGGCTTTCGGCATCCCATCGCTGCGCCACCTGCAGGCCCGCCTGCCGCAACAGCGCGTCGAAGCTGTCATCGGTGTACTTGTGGCTGTACTCGACGCGGATGGGTTCACCGGCGGCGAAGTGGAAAATGCGGCCATCCAGGTGGACGTCCTGTGCCCGCTGGCTGACCAGATCGGTCTCGATGCGCAACCGCGCAGAGCTGTAGCGTGCACGATGACGGAAGCCATCGAGATCGAAGTCGCTGCCGATTTCGCGGTTCAGGCGGGCCAGCAGGTTGAGGGTGAATGCGGCGGTGACGCCCTGCGCATCGTTGTAGGCCGCCTCGATCAACGCCGGGTCCTTGTGCAGGTCGATGCCGACCAGGGCCAGGCCATCACGCCCCATGGTCTGGCGCATCGCGCGCAGCAGCGCGACCGCGTCCTCGCCTTCAAAGTTGCCCAGCGTGGAACCCGGGAAGAACAGCAGCCGTCGCGCGGGTTCGCGTTCGGGCATGGGTACGGCGACGGGACGGGTAAAGTCGGCACAGACCGGCAGCATCTCCACCTCGGGCAGCGCCGGGGCCAGATGGTCGATGCTGGACAGCAGCGCGGCACGCGAGATTTCAATCGGCGTGTAGGCCACCGGGTCGTGCAGGGCGGCCAGCAGCAACGCGGTCTTGCGGCCACTGCCGCTGCCCAGCTCCACCACGTGCAGGTGCGGCCCGACGCTTCGGGCGATGTCCGGCAGTACCCGTGAAAGCAGGGCCAGCTCGGTACGCGTGGGGTAGTACTCGGGAGTATGCGTGATCTGCTCGAACAGGCGCGAGCCGCGTGCATCGTAGAAGTACTTGGACGGCAGCTGGCGGGGCGTGCGCAACAGCCCGGCCACCACGTCGGCAAGGATCTGCTGGCGGCCGGGAGTGAGATCGGTCAGCGCCTGCAGCGCGTCCTGCACCGTACTCATGCGAGATCCCTGGCCAGGCGCAGCCCGGAGAACTGCCAACGCGCCGGGGGCATGAAGAAGTTGCGGTAGCTGGCACGCACGTGGCCACGCGGCGTGGCGCAGCTGCCACCGCGCAGCACCCATTGCCCGCACATGAACTTGCCGTTGTATTCACCGAGGTTGCCGGCAAAAGGGCGAAAGCCCGGATAGGCGCCATACGCGCTGTGGGTCCATTCCCATACATCGCCGAACAGCTGCCGCAGCCCACTGCCCTGCCCCGCCCGAGGGTGCAGCTGATCGTCGTCGGCAAAATGGCCACGCAGGGGCTGCGACGCAGCGGCGGCTTCCCACTCGAACTCGCTGGGCAGGCGCGCACCCGCCCAGCGGGCGCAGGCATCGGCCTCGTAATAGCTGAGATGGCAGACCGGCGCATGCGGGTCCAGTTCTCGCCAACCGCCGAGGGTGTACTCGCGCTGCAGGGCATCGTCCCAGTACAGCGGGTGCTGCCAGCCCTCGGCTTCGCGCAACGCCCAGCCTTCGCTCAGCCACCAGCGCGGCTCGCGGTAGCCGCCAGCCTCGATGAAGGCGAGGTACTCGCCATTGCTGACGGGACGCTCTGCCAGTGCGTGTGCAGCCAGCAGCACGCGGTGCGGCGGCGATTCGTTGTCGTAGGCGAAGGCGGTGTGCTGCGGCCAGGCTGCGGCGCCAATGGTAATGATGCGTTCGGGTGATTCGATCCAGCCCTGCGCACTGGCAGCGCTGGTGGCAGGCTGCAGGTCATCACGGTAGGCTGGCTGCAACGGATTGCACCAGAACGCATGCTTGATGTCGGTCAACAGCAGTTCCTGGTGCTGCTGTTCGTGCTGCAGGCCCAACTGCAGGTGCTGCAGCGCCTGCTCATCAAGGTCGCCTGCCGCCAGTCGCGATTGCACCTGTGCATCGACCTGCTGGCGGTAGTCGTGCACCTGCTGCAGCGAGGGCCGCGACAACAGACCGCGTTGCGGCCGCGCGTGCGCCGGACCGATGCTTTTGTAGTAGCTGTTGAAAAGATAGTCCCAGGCTGGATCACGCGCCGGCGCACTGGCGAATCCTGCCAGCACGAAGCGTTCGAAGAACCAGGTGGTGTGGGCCAGGTGCCACTTGCTGGGACTGGCGTCGGCCATGCTCTGCAGCATGGCGTCCTCTGCACTGAGCGGTGCGGCCAACTGCAGGCTGCGGGCACGAACACGTGCGAAGTGGTGGGCGAGGTCGTGCTGCGGGGCAGCGACGGCGGTGGGTACGCTGTCCATGCCTACAGCATCGGCGCAGTGCGGTGAGTGCGACGTCATGGCGGCACACTGCCCCATTCACATGGTTGCGGGCGTACCTTTTCAAGAAGCGCGTGTTCAAGAAGCGGGTGAGGACGCCGCTAACGGCAGTGTTGCGGCCGCATCGTCACCGCACTGGACTTCCTGCGTGCCCCTGCATCCACTCCGCCAGCCTGCGCATTACCTGTTCGTGCTGCCCGCCGTGCTGGTCGTCCTGGTGCTGTGGATGGCACTGGGCACCGAGGATGTGGCCAGCCCGGCCCAACGCATCCTGCCCTGGCTGCTGGCCTGCCTCGGCGCGGGCCTGGCCCTGCTCTACCACCAGATACGCACGTTGTGCCTGCTGCTGGTCGTGGCGGTGGTGTTCGCCCTGCTGCACCGGGACGTCGGGGGCTACCTGCGCAGCGGCCATGTCGACGCCTGGACTCCGTTGCGCTTCCACGCAATCTCGGCCTGGGTGCCGCTGCTGTTTGCCGGGCTGGCAGTGTGGCCGGAACGCGGACGCCGACGCCAGGACCTGCTGCTGCGCAGCGTGGTCTGCGGCGCGGCCCTGGTGATCTTCCTGCTGCTTGCGGCACAACAGCCGCAGGGCATGCACGATCTGCTGTCGAGCCGTCACTGGGCCTGGATTCCCGCCGACTGGAATGCGCTGGCGCAGCTGCCGGCGCTGCTGTTCCTGCTGGCGAGCGCAGCGCTGGGCTGGCAGGCGTGGCGGCATCCGCGGCCACTGCACACGGCGATGCTGCTGGCCCTGCTGTGCCTGTGGTGGATGCTGCCGCGGATCTTCCTGCAGCCGGTACTACTGCCGGCGCTGAGCAGCGCCGCCCTGCTGCTGATGCTGGGCGCGATGCTGCAGGAATCCTTCCACATGGCCTTCCGCGATGAGCTGACCGGCCTGCCCGGGCGACGGGCGTTCAACGAGACCCTGCAGCGGGCGCGCGGCACCTACAGCATCGCGATGGTGGACGTGGACCACTTCAAGTCGTTCAACGACACCCACGGCCACGATACCGGCGACGACGTGCTGCGCCTGGTGGGGTCGCGGCTGGCGCGTGTCGGCGACGGTGGCCGAGCGTTCCGCTATGGCGGCGAGGAATTCGCGGTGGTGTTCCTGGACCGCCCAGCGGCGGCCTGCATCGAGGCCGTCGAAGCACTGCGGCAGAGCATCGAGGACACCCGCATGCAACTGCGCGACCGCAGCACCCGCAGCCGTGACGACGAAGCTGGCCGTCAGCAGCGCGGACGCGGCGGCACCGGCCAGGTGGTGCAGGTGACGGTCAGTATCGGGCTGGCCGACAGCCGCGTGGATCCGCGACCGACGGCAGTGCTCAAGGCCGCCGACCAGGCGCTGTACATGGCCAAGGACGGAGGTCGCAACCAGGTCCGCGCGCACGGCGGCCAGCGCCTGCTGGCTGCATCCAGTGCGTAGGGCTCAGACCGCGTCGAGGTAATACCAGCGGCCGTCGATGCGCCGGAATCGGCTGTGCTCGGTCATTCTCACCGCGCTGCCGCCGCCGATGCGGTAGCGCGCGGTGAAGCGCACTTCAGCACTGTCTGCGCCGGTGACCGCGTGGTCGTGCACGGTCAGGCCCAGCCAATGGGTGCGCTGGCCTGGCGCATCGCCCAGCGACAACTCGGCCGGACGCGTATCCGGATGCCAGGTGTGGCGCAGGTAGTCGGCCAGGCCCCGCACATACGCGCTGTAGCGCGAACGCATCAGGTGCTCGGCATCGGGCGCGGCTTCACCGGCATGAAAACGACCACAGCAGGCGGCATAGTCGGCGGGAAGGCCACAGGGGCAGGGATCGGCGGATTTTCGGCTCATGCCGGCATTGTCGCCGGGTTGCAGGGATTGATCCACGCGCGGCGGGAGTCACCTGGAGCAGGACAGGCGTATGCTGTCGCGCCCCCACCTTGATTGATCGCCGTGCTGGATCTGGTTCCCCCTGAGTTGTGGTGGCTGGTGGTGATCGCCTTCATCGCCGGTCTTGTGGATGCCGCCGTGGGTGGCGGTGGCCTGGTGCAGCTGCCCGGCCTGTTCACGGTGCTGCCGCAGCAGACGCCGGCGATGCTGTTTGGTACCAACAAGTTCAGTTCGATGTTCGGTACCGGTGCCGCTGCGTGGCGCTATGCGCGCAATGTGCGCTTCCCGTGGAAGCCGGTGCTGTTCGCGGCCGGCACCGCTTTCATCTTTTCCTTCGCCGGGGCCACGGCGGTCAGCCTGCTGCCGAAGGATGCTGTACGGCCGCTGGTGCTGGTGCTGCTGGTCGCGATGCTGGCCTACACGCTGTGGAAGAAGGACTTCGGTGCGTTGCACCGGCCCCAGGAGATCGGCCGCCGCGAACTGGTGATCGCGCTGGCGATCGGTGCGGCGATCGGCTTCTACGACGGCTTCTTCGGGCCAGGCACCGGCAGTTTCCTGATCTTCCTGTTCGTGCGCTTCTTCGGCCTGGATTTCCTGCGCGCGTCAGCGGCGTCGAAGATGGTGAACCTGGCGACCAACGTGGCAGCGATCTCGTTCTTCGTGCCGACCGGCAACATCCTGTGGCTGTTCGCGCTGCCAATGGCCGCAGCCAACATCATCGGTTCGGTGGTGGGCACGCGCCTGGCGCTGAAGGGCGGCACGCCCTTCATCCGCAAGCTGTTCGTGGGGCTGGTGGTGGTGCTGATCGCGCGGATGGCGTGGGATACGTTCCGCGCTGCGTGAATGCGGTTGCCGGCCAGCGGCCGGCACT
>NZ_JBHHMJ010000516.1:0-301 GCF_042136455.1 Stenotrophomonas sp. 3diitr2024 | reverse complement strand
CATCCATGCCGCGGACACCCCTGCAACCGGACCCACCCCGCCTTCGACAGTTTTCCGTGATCTGCCGGAACGGCGTACTGCTCTGGTAGGTGTCGACGTTGGTCGACACGGTAGATCCATGCCATGCGTGGATGAATTCATTCGATGTCTGACAGATGTGTTGACCAAGGTCGACACCTACCAACAGACATCCGGAATCTGTCAAAGGCGGGGCGGTGTGGGTGGGCAGGACCGTTGGCGCCATGGATGGCGCCATCGAGCCCCCATGGATGGGTTTACGGCGTGTCCTGACCTCCCACAC
>NZ_JBHHMJ010000495.1:0-335 GCF_042136455.1 Stenotrophomonas sp. 3diitr2024 | reverse complement strand
TCCAACAACGCCGACCAGACCATCGAGCGCATCCTCAACTTCTTCCCGGAAAGCGCGCACAAGAACGTGCTGATGAACCTGGCGCTGAACCTGCGTGCGGTGATCAGCCAGCGCCTGGCACAGGTACCGGATACCCGCGATGCGGCAACGCCGTGGTACTGGCTGGGGCTGCCGGTGCTGCTGCTGGCGGCCGGTGCAGCCTGGCTGCTGGTGAGCTGGGTGGTCACCCGGTTGTCGACGCTGATTCCCGGCGCCGCCGGCATGGCCGTGCAGCTGATGACCCTGGCCATCTCGCCGATCATGTTCGGCGGCATGCTCTACGCCGTGGGTGAGAT
>NZ_JBHHMJ010000273.1:0-500 GCF_042136455.1 Stenotrophomonas sp. 3diitr2024 | reverse complement strand
AAGACGGATTGCGCGACCTTCTACTAATGTAGGTTCAAACGCCTGGATACCAAGACGGTGAAGTGTTGGTGCGCGGTTTAGAAGTACTGGATGTTCTTTAATCACAGACTCTAAAACGTCCCAAACTTCAGGTTGTACACGCTCGATTTTACGTTTCGCACTCTTAATGTTATGTGCTAATCCTTTTTCAACTAACTCTTTCATTACGAAAGGTTTGAACAGTTCAAGCGCCATTTCTTTTGGCAATCCACATTGATACATCTTTAAGTTCGGTCCTACAACGATTACAGAACGACCAGAGTAGTCAACACGTTTACCTAATAAATTTTGACGGAAACGTCCTTGTTTACCTTTAAGCATGTGAGATAGTGATTTTAATGGACGGTTACCTGGTTGCTGGCATCTGCGTAGGCCCGTTCACCCCCGGCTTCGTCGCCGACCAGGCGCTGGCCAACCAGCTGGCCGAACTGGGCGTGATGCTGCTGATGTTCGGCGTCGGC
>NZ_JBHHMJ010000469.1:0-760 GCF_042136455.1 Stenotrophomonas sp. 3diitr2024 | reverse complement strand
GAAGGCGTACAGCATCACCGCCATCGCGCCCAGGTCGAGCGCGTTGGAGCCCAGCCACATCAGGTGGTTGAGGATGCGGGTGATTTCATCGTACATGGTGCGGATGTACTGGGCACGCTCCGGCGCCTCGATACCCATCATTACCGCACCAACAGATGCGATTTGGTTTAGCCATCCCCATCCAAGACTTTCAGAGTAAGTGTACATACGACGAGTCATACCGTCTAAACCTAAGAAGTACATTGGGAAGAAACAGATGTTGAATCCGCTCATAAAGATCCAGAATGTCCATTTACCTAGGCGTTCATTTAACATATGACCAGTCATTTTTGGATACCAGAATGTGAATCCAGCAAGCATAGCGAATACTGTACCTGCGATTAATACGTAGTGGAAGTGAGCGATTAGGAAGTAGCTGTTATGGTATTGATAATCAGCTGCTGCCATTCCAAGCATAACCCCTGTAACCCCACCGACTACGAAGTTTGGAATAAATGCCAATGACCAAAGCATTGGAACTGTAAAACGAATACGTCCTTTATACAGTGTAAACAACCAGTTAAAGATCTTAACCCCGGTTGGAATCGAAATCGCCATTGTCGAAATCGAGAAGAATGAGTTAACCGCTGGACCTGCACCCATCGTGAAGAAGTGGTGAAGCCATACGACGAAACTTAGTAAAGAAATTGCAACCATTGAGTATACCATTGCACTGTAACCGAATAGACGTTTACGTGAGAATGTACTAATGATTTCAGAG
>NZ_JBHHMJ010000271.1:0-331 GCF_042136455.1 Stenotrophomonas sp. 3diitr2024 | reverse complement strand
TGCGGCGTTCGTGCTGGACATCAGTACAACCGAGCGCGCGTTGGTGCTGGCGGTCTGCTTCATCAGCCTGGTGGTGGAACTGCTCAACTCGGCAATCGAGGCCGTGGTTGATCGCATCGGCGATCGAGGCGCCGTCGGCGGTGGCGAAACGGTAGTCCGGGTACATGGTCGGGCTGTGGTTGCCCCACACGACCAGCTTCTCCATGCCACCGACCGGCTTGCCGGTGGCCACATCGATCGCCACCAGCGACGTCGCATAGCGGTTCTGGTTTTCCGTACGCGAGCCACTCCAGTAGTCGCCCGCAGAATTGCCCAGCGGCAGATAGACCAG
>NZ_JBHHMJ010000451.1:0-385 GCF_042136455.1 Stenotrophomonas sp. 3diitr2024 | reverse complement strand
CGCCGTGAACCCCCAGTCCGGCCCCGCCGCTGGCGGCTGGGCGTGCGGGCGCTTGCGAAGCAATGCTTCGCAAGCGAAGCACCCTCACCCATGGGGGCTTGGCCGCGGTAACCATGCCGCGGACACCCCCGCGAACCCACCCCGCCCGACCTCTGACAGTTTCCGTGTGCGTCCGCCACGGAAAATCAAAAGAAAATCAAAGTCAAAAGCGGATCGCTTCGCTCGCATCCACGCGTGGCGTGGATGTGTGTCGACCAAGGTCGACACCTACCCAAGCAATGGTGCGCCGTGATCTGTCAGAGGCGGGGCGGTGTCGGGCGGCGGGGTATCCGCGGCATGGATGCCGCGGCTAAGCCTACACGGACGTACTTGCGGCGTCTCCGCC
>NZ_JBHHMJ010000443.1:0-3633 GCF_042136455.1 Stenotrophomonas sp. 3diitr2024 | reverse complement strand
GGTGCACGGTTACCTGGACATGATGGACCCGGAGGATTTCCCGGGCCGCTGCCCCGGCTGCCGCCACCCAGAGCGCGCCGGCCCCGGCCGCCGCTGCGGCGGCCGCTCCGGCCACTCCGGCCGCCAGCGGTGGCGCAGTGGAAGCGCTGGTGCCGGACATCGGCGACTACGCCGGCATCCCGGTCATCGAAGTGCTGGTCGCCGTCGGCGACACGGTCAAGAAGGACCAGGGTCTGGTCACGCTGGAAAGCGACAAGGCCACGATGGAGGTGCCGTCGTCAGTGGCCGGTGTGGTCAAGGAAATCAAGGTCAAGGTGGGCGACAACCTGTCGCAGGGCGACGTGGTTGCCATCATTGAAGCCGAAGGCGCTGCCGCGCCGGCACCGACCAAGGCGGCGGCTGCCGCTGCTCCGGCTGCCGCCGAGACCGCCACCAAGGTCGAGCCGGTCGCTGTGCCGGCACAGCCGGACAAGCTGGCGGCGCGCGAGATCGCTTCGGCCGGCACCCCGTCCAGCCCGCCGGTGCAGTTCAACGCCGATGGCGTGCTGCCGGCCAAGGTGCCGTACGCCACCCCGGCGGTGCGCGTGTTCGCCCGCGAGCTGGGCGTGGACCTGCTGCAGATCAACGGCACCGAGAAGGGGGGCCGCATCACCAAGGGTGACGTGCAGAAGTTCGTCAAGGCCGCACTCAGCGGTGGTGCGCCGGCAGCTGCCGGTGGCGCCGTCGCCGCCGGTAGTGGCCTGAACCTGCTGCCGTGGCCGAAGGTCGACTTCAGCAAGTTCGGCGAGACGGAAGTGCAGCCGCTGTCGCGCATCAAGAAGATCTCCGGCGCGAACCTGGCCCGCAACTGGGCGATGATCCCGCACGTCACCCAGTTCGAACAGGCCGACATCACCGACCTGGAAGGCCTGCGCGTGGCGCTGAACAAGGAAAACGAGAAGGCCGGCATCAAGCTGACCATGCTTGCCTTCCTGATCAAGGCCAGCGCCGCGGCGCTGAAGAAGTTCCCGGAATTCAACGCCTCGCTCGACGCCAGCGGTGAGAACCTGACCCTGAAGAAGTACTTCCACATCGGCTTTGCCGCCGATACGCCGAACGGCCTGGTCGTGCCGGTCATCCGCGACGTGGACAAGAAGGGCGTGGTGCAGATCGCGCAGGAAACCGGCGAGCTGGCCAAGAAGGCGCGCGACGGCAAGCTGGGCCCGGCCGACATGAGCGGCGGCTGCTTCTCGATCAGCTCGCTGGGCGGCATTGGCGGCACCGCGTTCACTCCGATCGTCAATGCACCGGAAGTGGCCATCCTGGGCGTGTCCAAGTCCTCCATCCAGCCGGTCTGGAATGGCAAGGAGTTCGCGCCGAAGCTGATGCTGCCGCTGTCGCTGAGCTACGACCACCGCGTCATCGACGGCGCCCTGGCCGCACGCTTCACCACGTACCTGTCGCAGGTGCTGGCCGACATGCGCCGCGTGCTGCTGTAAGGCATCGCTTCGCCCCCACCGTGCGGCCGCTGCCCCTGGCGCGGCCGCGTGAACAGATGCAGTGACAGCCCGCCGGCCCTGCCGGCCGGGCACAAGGAAAACCACCATGGCCACGATTGAAGTCAAGGTTCCCGACATCGGCGATTACAGCGATGTTCCGGTGATCGAAGTGTTGGTCGCCGTCGGCGACACGGTGAAGAAGGACCAGGGCCTGGTGACCCTGGAGTCGGACAAGGCCACCCTGGAAGTGCCGTCCTCGGCGGCCGGCGTGGTCAAGGAGATCAAGGTCAAGCTGGGCGATACCCTGTCCGAAGGCGCCGTGGTCGTGGTGCTGGACGCTGAAGGCGCCGCCGATGCCCCGGCCAAGGCCGCTGCGCCGGCTCCGGCTGCGGCCGCTCCGGCCAGCAAGCCGCCGGTGACCCCCTCGCACCGCGCCCCGGCCGAGCCGGTGGCACCGAAGCCGGCGCTGTCCAGTGGCAAGCCGGCCGACATCGAATGCGAAATGGTCGTGCTGGGCTCCGGCCCGGGCGGCTACACCGCCGCCTTCCGCGCCGCCGACGTCGGCCTGGATACGGTGCTGGTCGAGCGCTACGCCAGCCTCGGCGGCGTCTGCCTCAACGTCGGTTGCATTCCGTCCAAGGCGCTGCTGCACGCTGCCGCGGTGATCGACGAAGTGGCCCACGCCGGCGATTTCGGCGTCGAGTTCGGCAAGCCGACCATCACCCTGGACAAGCTGCGCCAGTACAAGGAAAAGGTCGTCAACCAGCTGACCAAGGGCCTGGCCGGCATGGCCAAGCAGCGCAAGGTCCGCAACGTGCAGGGCGTCGGCAGGTTCCTCTCGGCCAACGAACTGGAGATCACCGCCGCAGACGGCAGCACCCAGCTGCTGCGCTTCCAGAAGTGCATCATTGCCGCTGGTTCGCAGGCGGTGAAGCTGCCGAACTTCCCGTGGGACGACAAGCGCGTGATGGATTCCACCGACGCGCTGGAGCTGGCCGAAGTGCCGGGCTCGCTGCTGGTCGTCGGCGGCGGCATCATCGGCCTGGAAATGGCCACTGTGTACAGCGCACTGGGCAGCAAGGTCACCGTGGTCGAGTTCATGGACCAGCTGATGCCGGGCGCCGACAAGGACCTGGTCAAGCCGCTGGCCGACCGCCTGAAGAAGCAGGGCATCGAAGTGCACCTGAAGACCAAGGCCTCGGGCGTCACCGCCGATGCCAAGGGCATCACCGTGACCTTCGAGGCGGCCGAGGAAGGCCAGGCACCGGCGCTGGCGCAGGGCACTTTCGACCGTGTTCTGGTGGCCGTCGGGCGTTCGCCGAACGGCAAGAAGATCGATGCCGAGAAGGCCGGTGTGCAGGTCACCGAGCGTGGCTTCATCCCGGTTGATCGCCAGATGCGCACCAACGTGCCGCACATCTTTGCCATCGGCGACATCGTCGGCAACCCGATGCTGGCGCACAAGGCAACGCACGAAGGCAAGCTGGCGGCTGAAGTGGCTGCTGGCCACAAGAAGGAATGGGTCGCCCGTGTGATTCCGTCGGTGGCCTACACCAACCCGGAAATCGCCTGGGTGGGCGTGACCGAGACCGAAGCCAAGGCCAAGGGCCTGAAGGTCGGCGTGGCCAAGTTCCCGTGGGCCGCCAGCGGCCGCGCGATCGGCATCGGTCGCACCGAGGGCTTCACCAAGCTGATCTTCGATGAGGAGACCCACCGCATCATCGGCGGCGCGATCGTCGGCGTGCATGCCGGTGACCTGCTGGCCGAGATCGGCCTGGCGATCGAGATGGGTGCCGAAGCCGAAGACATCGGCCACACCATCCATGCGCACCCGACACTGAGCGAATCGGTGGCGATGGCCTCGGAAATCTACGACGGCACGATCACCGATCTGTACATGCCGAAGAAGAAGTAAGGCGCCCGCGCCGTTCCGAACGAAAAGCCCCGGCATCTGCCGGGGTTTTTTTGTTGAGCTTCGATCACTCTCATTGCGAGCGTTCGGGCCGCAGCGCGGGTAGTCGAGAGCCACTGCCTGGGCCGCCTGGATGCCTGACACGCGGAGGGAGCGGGGGCTGGGTGCGAAGTAAAGGAGGAGGTGACGGCCGCCGGCCGGCGCCGGGGGACATTCGCCGCCAGCCCCCGCTCCCTCCAGCGC
>NZ_JBHHMJ010000427.1:0-339 GCF_042136455.1 Stenotrophomonas sp. 3diitr2024 | reverse complement strand
GCCAACCGCGGCGAAATCGCCTGCCGCGTCATCGCCACCTGCCACCGCCTCGGCATCGCCACCGTGGCGGTGTATTCCGATGCCGACCGCAACGCACGCCACGTACGCCTGGCCGACGTTGAGCAGGCGATACCAGTCGCGGCGCGCCGAACGGTCCAGCTTCTCCACCCACAGACCGCCACGGATCGTGTTGTCGACCGTGCCGAAGGTCTGCCGCCACTCGACGTCGGCGACCGGTTCGGCAGCCACGTCATCCTGCCCCCCGGTTTCGCTCGCCCAAGCCGGCATCGCCGGCTCCTGGCGGCCCGCTTCGGGCACCACCGACGACCACGAGGACTG
>NZ_JBHHMJ010000419.1:0-374 GCF_042136455.1 Stenotrophomonas sp. 3diitr2024 | reverse complement strand
GGCGCAAGTACGTCCATGTAGCCTTGGTCGCCGCATCCATGCGGCTCACACCCCCGCAGCCCCACCCCGTCCGACCTCCGACGGCCTGGCGCGAGTGCCAGCCACGGAAAAACAGAAAAGATCAAAAGCAGAGCGGGCGCTTCCGGCATCTAGGCCAAACGAAAACGCCGGGCAGAGCCCGGCGCTTCGCACCCCGTCTGGTGGAGAGCCCCCCTTTGTTAAGGGGGGCGCGCCCCTGGGAATCGCAGGAGCGATTCCCAACGTTGCTATGCAACGGCCCGAAGGGCGCATGCCATGGATGGCATGCGTAGCGGCGCGGGGGATAGGTGGAATGCGGGGGCAGTTCTGGCGAACCGCCTCGCGGTTCGTCAGAA
>NZ_JBHHMJ010000417.1:0-12867 GCF_042136455.1 Stenotrophomonas sp. 3diitr2024 | reverse complement strand
CGGGTCTGGGCCCGGCGGCGGCAGTGGACCGCAGCGTTGCGCGGTCAGTTGGCCAGCTGGCAGGTGGCTGGCTTGGCCGAGGTGAACAGGGCCGGGGTGGCCCACTCGGGGTGATCGATGAACGGGTTGCGATTGCCCTGGAAGCTGTAGACCACGTCATTGCGGGCACGCTCGGCATCATCCGGCGGATCGGACAGGTGCCAGTCGATCAGCGTCGACAGCAGGCCCATGTAGGCCGGCGAACTGCTGGTCTTGACGATCTTGCTGCGGTCGTCGGTCAGCTCCAGGTCCGGCTCGGACTGACCGGTGGCCGCATCCTTGCCACCCTCATAGCGGATCGCCATGTACATCACCGCACGCGCCATGTCGCCCTTGCGCTTGCCCCACACCTCGAAGGTGCCGGTGTTGCCGTCCGGCGTGCGCACCCAGTTGGAATTGCCCGGGTAGCCACCGCTGCCGCCGCCCTGCCCATTGTTGGCTTCGGTGGCACGCTCGCCGCAGCTGGCATCGCACTTGGCGAACGGCTTGTTGCCACGGTCGGCGTTCCACTGCGCGTCGGTCAGGTACAGCATGTGGGTGTCGGTGTACGGCGCGTAGGGCAGGCCCTTGTCACCGGTGGTGGTGGCAAAGCCCAGCGAGTTCGGCCAGGTGTGCTCGCGGTTGTAGGTCAGGCCGCTGCCGGTGCCCGCACGATCACTGACCTTGGCGTAGCTGCGGTTGCGGTAGGCATCGAGGATGCGGTTCGGGTTGTTCGGATCCTCGTCGGCGATTTCCAGGATGGTCCAGGTGCTGGTGCCCGAGCCGCTGTACGGGTAGGCGGTGTGGCCCTTGATGGTGGCGTGCAGCGAGCAGCGCAGCTGGCTGGGGCTGCTGGTGTTGACCCTGGAGTAGTAGCCGGCCGGCACGCCCGGGTTGCCCGGGTCCGGATTGCCGCCGGTGCTGGCCACGGTGAAGGCGATGCGGCTGTCGGCGGCCGGATGCGCGCCCTGCAGGTCGGTGATGCGCGCGGCGCGGATGTCGAAGCGGCAGGCTTCACCGGCCACCAGCGCGGTATTGGTGGACAGCTTCACGCTGCGGCCGCTGGCCGGGAAGGTCAGCGGCACGCTGCCGGAGGTGCCGCAGCTCAGGGCGAAGGCGCCACTGGCCAGGTTCACCGTCTCGCTGAACACCACTTCCAGGTCGGCGGCAGCGGGGAAGGTACTGCTGCCCTGCGCCGGGGTGGTGGTGGAGACTGACGGCGGCGTGTTGGGGCCTGGCGTGCCACCGCCGCTGAAGGTCTGGCCGTTGTTGCAGCTGCCGAACGTCTGGCCGGCAGATTCGGCCCAGGTGAAGTGGGCGTACTGGCTGCCGCTGCCGGTCAGCTGCAGCGAGGTGCCCGGCGCGGTGCTGTTGCTTTCGGCCACCGGGATGTTCTGGCTGGTCATGCCGGCAGCAGGGCCACCGGAGGCGGTGATGGCACCCTCGTAGCTGAGGAACTGGACCACCTTGCCGCTGGCATCGACCAGCGCGATGCCGTCGTTCGGTCCGTTCTGGATGCCGTTGGTCGGATAGTTGACCACAGCGATACTGGCGCTGCCGCAGCCGGCGGCGGTGCCGGCCGGGACCGGGGTGTTGGCATAGACGGTGGCGGCCGACGGATTGCTGCCGTTGTAGAGGTACAGGCGGTAGCCGGACAGGTCCTCACCGGCAGTGGCTACGACCTCGATCGCTTCGCCGACGTCACCGGCGGCGGTGCTGTCGTCGTAGTGCAGTTCATTGATGAAGACCTCGGCCTGGGCCGGCGCGGCGGCCAGCGCCAGCAGGCAGGCGGCGGCAAGCGGGGACAGCAATCGCATCGACTACTCCTTGTGATTGGGAATGCCTGACCGAGCCTAAGGCCGATCCAGTGACACTTTGTCGTAAATGAACGTCAGATATCTGACAGTGCGACGCTTGTCACCGAAATTGTCCAGGACCGACGCCTTGGCCGACGCGCGCGGGCGGAAAAATTTTTTTCATTCCGCCCTTGAAAGGGGACGGCGGGGCTCCATCTCTGCCCTGCTCCCGACGTTGTCGGGTTTCTTCACGTGCGGTTCTGGCACTCGCCCGGGGTGAGTGCTAACATCGCCGGACTTTTTTAGACCAATCAATCACTTAAGAGGTCTCCTATGAGCATCAAGCCGCTGCACGACCGCGTTGTGGTCAAGCCGATCGAAGCCGACGAAATCTCCGCCGGTGGCATCGTCATCCCCGACTCGGCCAAGGAAAAGTCCACCAAGGGTGAGGTCGTGGCCGTCGGCCCGGGCAAGCCGCTGGACAACGGCAACGTGCGCGCGCCGTCGCTGAAGGTCGGCGACAAGGTCATCTACGGCCAGTACGCCGGCAGCTCGTACAAGAGCGAAGGCGTCGAATACAAGGTCCTGCGCGAAGACGACGTGCTCGCCGTCATCGGCTGAGCCTCGGCGCGACCTGTTTCAACCTGATCCCAAACTCCCAGCCGCCGGGCATCGTCCGGCGCTACCAATGAGGTAAATGCAATGGCTGCCAAGGATATTCGTTTCGGTGAAGACGCCCGTTCGCGCATGGTGCGCGGCGTCAATGTTCTCGCCAATGCCGTCAAGGCCACCCTGGGCCCGAAGGGCCGCAACGTCGTGCTGGAAAAGAGCTTCGGCGCCCCGACCATCACCAAGGACGGCGTCTCCGTCGCCAAGGAAATCGAACTGGCTGACAAGTTCGAGAACATGGGCGCGCAGATGGTGAAGGAAGTTGCGTCGCGCACCAACGACGATGCCGGCGACGGCACCACCACCGCCACCGTGCTGGCCCAGGCCCTGATCCGCGAAGGCGCCAAGGCCGTTGCCGCCGGCATGAACCCGATGGACCTCAAGCGCGGTATCGACAAGGCCGTTTCGGCTGCCGTCGCCGAGCTGAAGAACATCTCCAAGCCGACCGCCGACGACAAGGCGATTGCCCAGGTCGGTACCATCTCGGCCAACTCGGATGAGTCGATCGGCCAGATCATTGCTGACGCGATGAAGGAAGTCGGCAAGGAAGGCGTCATCACCGTTGAAGAAGGCTCGGGCCTGGACAACGAGCTGGACGTGGTCAAGGGCATGCAGTTCGACCGCGGCTACCTGTCGCCGTACTTCATCAACAACCAGCAGTCGCAGACCGCTGACCTGGATGATCCGTTCATCCTGCTGCACGACAAGAAGATCTCCAACGTCCGTGACCTGCTGCCGGTGCTGGAAGGCGTCGCCAAGGCCGGCAAGCCGCTGCTGATCGTCGCTGAAGAAGTCGAAGGCGAAGCGCTGGCGACCCTGGTGGTCAACACCATCCGTGGCATCGTCAAGGTCGTGGCCGTCAAGGCCCCGGGCTTCGGCGACCGCCGCAAGGCGATGCTGGAAGACATGGCCGTGCTGACCGGTGGCACCGTGATCTCCGAGGAAGTCGGCCTGTCGCTGGAAAAGGCCACCATCAAGGACCTGGGCCGCGCCAAGAAGGTGCAGGTCTCCAAGGAGAACACCACCATCATCGACGGCGTCGGCGACAAGGCCAACGTTGATGCACGCGTGGCGCAGATCAAGACCCAGATCCAGGACACCTCCTCGGATTACGATCGCGAGAAGCTGCAGGAACGCGTGGCCAAGCTGGCCGGCGGTGTTGCCGTGATCAAGGTCGGCGCCTCGACCGAAATCGAAATGAAGGAAAAGAAGGATCGCGTCGACGACGCCCTGCACGCCACCCGTGCAGCCGTTGAAGAAGGCGTGGTCCCGGGCGGCGGCGTTGCCCTGGTCCGCGCGATCACCGCGCTGGCCGGCCTGAAGGGTGCCAACGAAGACCAGAACCACGGCATCCAGATTGCCCTGCGTGCGATGGAAGCCCCGCTGCGCGAGATCGTGGCCAACGCCGGCGACGAGCCGTCGGTCATCATCAACAAGGTTAAGGAAGGCACCGGCAGCTTCGGCTACAACGCGGCCACCGGCGAGTTCGGCGACATGCTGCAGTTCGGCATCCTGGACCCGACCAAGGTGACCCGTTCGGCGCTGCAGAACGCGGCCTCGATCGCCGGCCTGATGATCACCACCGAAGCCATGGTTGCCGAAGCTCCGAAGAAGGACGAGCCGGCCATGGGCGGCGCTGGTGGCATGGGTGGCATGGGCGGCATGGGCGGCATGGACTTCTAAGTCCACGCCTCCGGCGGTCGTCGCCGGCCTCGGTCGGCACGCCTTCCCGATGTGATGTAAGGAAGAACCCCGCCGCAAGGCGGGGTTTTTTGTTGCCCGGTTGCCGTCGCCGCAGTGCATCGCTACGCTCGGTGACCATGCCTACCTCGTTCATCGTCGTTGACGACTTCCTTTCTCCCGCCGATGCGCAGGGGTTGCGCCAGGCGGCACTGGGCCTGGACTATCCCGTCCAGGAGGGCGCATTCCCCGGCCGCAATTCACAGCAGCGGCTGGAGCTGGATGGACTGTCCGGCGCGGTCTCGCGACTGGTCAACGAACCGCTGCGGCCGGTCAACCCGCTGCAGTCGCACGGCAAGTTCCGCCTTACCCTTGCCGGCGACATCGGCCGCGCCAAGGTACACGCCGACCACTCGCACTGGTCGGGCATTCTCTACCTGAGTGCACCGGAGCACTGCGAGGGCGGCACCGAGTTCTTCCGCCACCGTCGTACCGGCACCGAACGCATGGCCCTGGATGCGGCGGAGCTGGCCGCATTGGGCTACGCCAACGGCGGCGACATGCATCGCGACATCATCGAGCGCGACAGCAACGACGACAGCCAGTGGGAAATGACCATGCGCATTCCGATGCGCTTCAACCGGCTGGTGCTGCTGCGGCCCTGGTTCTGGCACACCGCCGGGCCAGCGTTCGGTGATCGACCGGAGAATGGCCGGCTGGTGTACCTGATGTTCTTCGAGCAGGCGCGCTGAGGAGTGCCATCCACGCATGGCGTGGATGCTCCCCTCCCAGCCGCGTTCGCCATGCAGGCGTCATCGCACCCTCATTCGACGAATACCTTCGCCGCGCCATACTCCCACTGCCACGGCACGCCGGTATCGCCCAGTACGAATGCCACCAGTGCCGGGAACGCAGCTTCCGCCCGTACATCGTTGCCCAGGATCACCACGCAGCGTCTGTACCGTTCGATGCACACCAGCGTGTTGCCGACCGCATCGTCGTGGCCACCCTTGTAGAAGCCTGCGCCCTGCGGGCCGCGGAACGTCACCACGCCCAGGCCCGCAGCCAGATCCTTGCGTTGCTGCGCCACGGGCAGCTCTGGCTGCAACGTGGGGAACTGGCTGGCGGTGGTGATCGGCAGCTGCGGCCGCACCAGTTCCCTGCGCATTGCAGGCGACAGCCCATCGCCGCGGACATAGCCGGCAGCGAAGCGCGCCATGTCGGCGATGGTGGTATCCATCGAACCGGCCGCACGCACGCGGCTGCGTTCATTGTGCGGCTCGGCCGTGCCTTCCGCCGTCCAGCCATCGGCCAGGTTGGCGGCGAAATCCTCACGCCACATCATGCTGGTGTGGACCATGCCGAAGCGGTCGAATACCTGCCGCTGCATCAATGCACCCACGTCCTGGCTAAGCCGTCCACGCTCGATCACGAACTGCAACAGGATCAGCCCTTCGCCGGAATACCCATAACGACTGCCCGGATCGAAGTGGAACTTCAGGCGGCCATCGGGTTCCAGGAACCCGAAGTTGGCAAAGCCACTGGAATGGTTGAGCAGCAGGCGCGGGGTGAGCTGGCGCCAGCGCGCATCATCGGCCAGTACGCTGTAGTCGGCGTACTTCTTCGGCTCCGGCGGGTAGTCCGGCAGCGGCTTGTCCAGCGCCGTAGCGATGCTGGCGTCCAGCTCGATCCGTGCGTCCTGGGCAAGCTGTGCGACCAGGTGGCCGAACGCCATCTTGGTCAGCGAGGCGGCGTACATCACGGTATCGGTGCGCAGCGGCTCGCCTGCGGCGTTGCGTTCGCCGTAGGCGGCCACGTGTACCACCTTGCCGCCATCGATCACCGCCAGCGCCATCCCGCGCGCATGCGCCGCCTGCATCAGCCGCTGTGCTTCGGCATCGATGCGCGCGGGCGAGGGTAGCGGCGGCGCGGCCAGCGCGGCCGGCGGCAGCAGCGTCAGCAACAGCAGGACAGCACGGCGCATGCGTGGAACTCCTGGCGGGACGTGGCGCGATGCTACGCCTGCCAGCTCCCGCCGTCATGCGCCGGACGTCAGCCGGGTCGGCGCAGGCAGATCCGCGCGGCACCCGCACCGATGTCCACCTGGCCACCGCGCATCGCGTCGGCACCGAGGATCAAGGCCGGTCGCGCCTCCAGGCCGATCGCCCTGAACACCGGCAGTTCGCTGATCCGGACCTCCATCGGCGGGTGCTGCCAGTTGCCGCCGGTCATGCCGGGCAGGGTGTACAGCCAGGTTGCCTGTGCACCGCCACCCAGCCCCTCGGTGCCCTCTTCACGTGCACGCACCCGAGCATCGCTGCCGTCGGTGCGCAGGCCCAGTGCGCGGGCTGCTTCGGCGTTGAGGACGGTCTGCGCGGCACCAGTGTCGACCACGGCGATGGCGTCCACGCCGGGCGTACCCAAGGCAAGCGTGATGAAGCCGAACTGGCGCAGGCCGTCATCGCGGCCGGGCAGCGCATTGGGTTGGCAACCCGGCCCTTCCAGGTCCAAGCCGCCGGGTGTCCACAGCGCCAGTTGATTGCGGCCGAAGTCCCAACGGGTGTCCCAGCGCCCGGTCAGGTCGTTGCCGATCAAGCCGTCAATGGCCGGATCATCGCCCTTCGCCAGCGATGACAGGTCGACCTGCATGCCGCTGGCCTTCAATTGCCAACTGCCCAGCTGCCACGCTGTGCTGCGCATGCGCTGCAACCGCGCCGCCTTCGCGCTCGCGCCCTGGGCCTGCGACACTGCCGCTTCCGCATCCTGCAAACCGTAGCGCCGCACTACGCGTGCATCGACCAGGGTTGCCCCGGCGGCACTGTCGACCACGAAGCGCAGCGGCTCTGAACGCCCGTCCAGCGAGACGGCCACTGCCGGATGACCGCCCTGCATCCACATCGGCAGGACGTGCTCGGCGGCATCGGAGGCGAGCGCCGGCAAGGGGATGGCGAACAGGGGCAGCAGGAACAGGCGCAAGGGGAGACTCCGCAGTGATCGTGGGCGACCATTGGCGCGCAGCGGCGTATCACCGCGATATCGGCATTGATACCGTCCTGATACACAGGTGCGGGATACTGGGGCAATGAACACTCCCATCCGCGTCATCGTCGTCGATGACGATGCCAGCATTCGTGACGCCATCGCCGACCACCTGCTGCTGCACGGCTACCAGGTGCGTGTGGCGGCGGATGCAACAGCGCTGGACGTGTTGCTGCAGGTTGAACGACCTGACCTGATCATCCTCGACTGGATGATGCCTGGTGAGGATGGCCTGTCGGTATGCCGCCGGCTGCAGGCGCGGGCGATCCCGATCCTGATGCTGTCGGCGATGGGGGCGGCGCCGGATCGCGTGATCGGCCTGGAGATGGGCGCGGACGACTACCTGGCCAAGCCGTTTGACCCGCGCGAGCTGTTGGCGCGGGTACGCGCGCTGCTGCGCAGGCAGGACAAGCTGCGCGCACAGGTGGCCAGCGAGCTGCGGTTTGATGGCTGGCGATTGCTGCCTGACCAGCGTCGCCTGTTCGCGCCGGATGGTGCCGAACTGGCGCTGAGCCGCGGTGAATTCTCCCTGCTGCTGGCACTGGCTGAACGTCCCGGGCGGGTGCTGGCGCGCGAGCAGCTGCTGCAGTTGAGTCGCGGAGAAGCCAGTGACAGCGTGGACCGTGCCGTCGACCTTGCGATCAGCCGCCTGCGCCGCAAGCTCGGGCAGGCCGCGTCCGGCGCTGAAGCCCTTGTGCAGACACTGCGCGGTGAAGGGTACCGCTTCAACGCGGAGGTAGGGGTGTTGTGAGCAGCCGGTGGTCGACCACCCGCTGGATCGCGATGCTGGCCTTGGCCAGCCTGCTGCTGGCAACCCTGGTCAGCGTTGCGGTAGTGGGGTGGATGCCCCGGCCCGCGCCGCCACCGATGCGGCTGGACCATGCGATGCAGGTGCTGCGTGGGGAACAGGCGCCGGCGCCACTGGGATTGCATATGTCGACGCAGGACGCGCCACCCCGGGGCAGCGCCAGTGACTGGCTCACCCAGTTGGCGGCGGTGCAGATGGACCTGCCGGCCAGGAATGTACGCCTGGTGTGGACGGGGCAGGGCAGGGCGCCCGATGTGCAGGTCATCGAGGGTGGCGCGGTACTGGACGCCTCCGCTCGTGCTGGCGTGCTGAAATCGCAGGCCGCGTTGCTGACCGCCATGCAGTGGCCGCCATTCGAACTGGGGATGCGGCAGGCCGATGGCCGATGGCGGGTGGTCGGCAGCGACCACAGTGACCTGGCGGCCTGGCGCCGCCAGGTGATGCTCGCCCTGCTGGGCGGTGCGATCCTGCTGGCACCTCTGGCGGCGTGGGCGGCGATCCGGTTGGGGCGCCCGCTGCGACGCCTGGCTGAAGCCAGCGCACGGGTCGACCTGCAGGCTGAAACGCCATTGCCTGATGACGGTCCACGCGAAGTGCAGGTACTGGCCACAGCGATCAGCACCGGTCGCGAACGTCTGCGCGCCCAGGCAAGGGACATGACGCATATGCTGGCGGCCGTGGCGCATGACCTGCGCACGCCCCTGACCGGCCTGCGCCTGCGCGCGGAGTTCGCTCCCGCTCCACAGGCCGCCAGGATGGTGGCAGACATCGAGCGCATGGATACGATGATCGAGCAGGTGCTCGACTACGCACGCGGTGAGCTGCAGCCGTTGCAGATGCGCATGCTGGATCTTTCAGCGCTGCTGGAGGAGTGCGTGCAGGCGGCGCTGCTGCGCGGGGTCGACATTTCCCTTCAGGGCCCGGATACGTTGCCGTGGCATGGCGATGCGCTACTGCTCCGGCGCGCGGTCGACAATCTCATCGACAACGCCGAGCGCTACGCGGGTGCCGTGGAGCTGTGGGTCGCCATGGCGGGTGACGGGGTTCAGCTGGACGTGATGGACCGCGGCCCTGGCATCGCCGAGATCGATCGCGCACGCCTGCTGCAACCGTTCCAGCGTAGCGAGGGCTCGCGTAGCCGCGCCACCGGGGGTGCCGGACTTGGACTGGCCGTGGCTGCCAACGTGGCAAAGCGCCACGCGGGCGAACTCCAGCTGCTGCACCGCGAGGGCGGGGGACTGATCGCGCGGCTGCTGCTGGGACGCACTTCCTGAGTCAACTCCGATTTGCTTCCACTGGCTATTCCTCCATATAATTAGGTGCCTAATCATAAAGTGAATAAAGGATGATCGAAGCCAAGCATCAGGCGTTGCTGGAGGAAGCGCAGCGGCGCGGCCACGCCAACATCGCGCAGCTGCGCCTGTGCTTCCAGCTGCTCTCGTTGTCCTCGTCGATCGATCGCGACTGCGCTGCACGGTTGGCACCGCACGGGCTCAGCGAGGGTCGCTTCATCGTGCTGTTCCTGCTGCACGGGGCCGGCGGCGCACTGGCGCCGCACGCGCTGGCCGAGCGCGCTGGCGTGACCCGGGCCACCATCAGCGGCCTGCTCGATGGCCTGCAGCGCGAAGGCCTGCTGCAGCGTCGCAGCGATGGCGAGGATGGCCGTCGTCTGCAGATCGTGTTGACCGCACCGGGCAAGCGTTTGGCCGAGTCGCTGTTCGAGCAGCACACACAATGGATCAGCGGCCTGTTCAACGGCCTGGATGCTGATGAACGGCAGCAGCTGTCACAGCTGCTGCGCAAGGTCTGGCAGCACACGGACACCGGGCGGGAAGCCTCCGCATGAGCACGCCCATTCCCGCGGACCGGCTGCGTGCACTCAACAGCGGTGATGCCGCTGCCACGCATCTGGCCGAATGCCTGGCAGTGGATTTCGCCGCACTGCTACAGGGGGTGGCACCTGTGCTCGAGCCGGAAGCGCTGCAACGTATGCGCAACGCCTCCGGCAAGGGCATCACCCAGCGCATGGCGCTGGCGGCGCGGTTGCTGCGCGAAGCCGGGCAGGGTGATCCCTCGCGCTGGCAGGCACACGCATCAGACACCGTGCGTGGCTGGGCCTGTTACCTGATTGGCAGCGATGCCGGCGCGGCGCTGCCGGCCAAGCTGCGGGCGATGCGTTCGCTGGCTGACGACCCGCACTTCGGCGTGCGCGAATGGGCATGGCTGGCGCTGCGCAGCGACATCGTTGCCGCACCGTTGCAGGCGCTTGAGTACCTGCAAGTGTGGGCGCAGGAAGCATCGCCTTACCTGCGCCGCTTCGCCTGCGAAGCGCTGCGCCCACGAGGCGTGTGGTCCACGCATATCGTGCTGTTCAAGCAGCATCCAGAACTCGCATTGCCGATGCTGGAAGCAATGGCCAACGACCCGGCGCGCTACGTGCAGGACTCGGTCGGGAACTGGCTCAACGATGCCGGCAAGACTCAACCGCAGTGGCTGCGTGAGCTGTGCGCGCGGTGGCAACAGCAACACCCTGGCGATGCCAATGCCTACATCCGCAAACGCGCCCTGCGCTCGTTGCGGTAGTACCGGCTGCCGGCCTGCAATCTCATCAACCTCAAGGAAGACCTTCCATGTCCTACACCCTCATCGAGCTCTACACCGCCACCCCGGCCTGGACCGCTCTCCCGCCTGACCAACGCACTGCCTTCTTCACCCGCATCGGCGCAGGCATGCAGCAGTTCGATCCGGTTCGCATCGCACCGGTGGCGATGGGTCGTGTCGCGGAGGGCGCAGCGCACGGTGGCAGCGAGCAGTTCTACGCTGTATGGAGGTGCGCGAGCCGGGAAGACGCCGACGCCCTGCTGGAAGGCATTGCCGCCACCGGTTGGCATCAGTACTTCGCCACCACCAATGCCGTCGGCGCAGACGATGGGATGGGGCAGCACCTTGCCGACCTGGCCGCCTTGTAGCAGCGCCTCCGGACGCGCATGGCACATGCGCCTGTCCCCCGGACGCGGTAAACAGGACATTGCCCATGTCCATCCGCAGGGAAGTTGATCATGCAGAGCACGCTCCAGGTAACGCTGTACGGCCCGCAGGGCGATACGCCGGCACTGCAGCTGCCGCAGATGGAAGGGCCCTCGGTGGCCATCCCGGAAGCGGTACTGCGCCGGCTGGTGTCCGATCTCTACACAACCCGTTCCCTGCTCAATCCCGAGCAGCTGGACGAGGCCCGGCAGGAGCTGGACCGCGTGCTGGAGCGCTGGGCCGACATCCACGAAGGCCTGCTGCTGGACGTGGAAGTGCATGGCAGATGAGCGACGTTGCACAGCGGCCACCGCGTGCGCTGCGCAGTCAGGCGCATCACTGAACCGCGCCCCCAGTTGCGGATGAAACATTTTGCACTGCGCAAAAGCTGTGCTATCAATAGATCCCATGAACGCAGCCGCTACCCGCTTTTACTGGTATTACTTTCCGAAGCCACTGGCGGAGGAAGGACTGCGCTCACCCTGAAGAAAGCTTCAGACGCATTCCCGAAAGCCGCCAGCGAACCTGGCGGCTTTTTTCATGCCGCCACGCTGGGGACCCCCAACGTTCCGGAGATCTCCTGCAATGCCCCCGCACACCGACGACCTGCGTATCCGCACCATCGAACCGCTGACACCGCCTGCCCAGCTGCTGGCGATGCTGCCCTGTGACGATGAAGCTTCCGACACCGTCAGCGCCTCGCGCGCGGCCCTGCACCAGATCCTGCACGGCCGTGACGACCGCCTGGCGGTGGTGGTGGGCCCGTGCTCGATCCATGACCCCAACGCCGCCATCGAGTACGCCCAGCGCCTGAAGCCGCTGCGCGACGCGCTGGCTGGCGAGCTAGAAATCGTCATGCGCGTGTACTTCGAGAAGCCGCGCACCACGATGGGCTGGAAGGGCCTGATCAACGACCCGGACCTGGACGGCAGCTTCAGGATCGACAAGGGCCTGCGCATCGCCCGTGGCCTCCTGCGCGACATCAACAAGCTCGGCCTGCCGGCCGGTGTTGAATTCCTCGATGTGATCTCGCCGCAGTACATCGCCGACCTGGTGGCATGGGGCGCGATCGGCGCACGCACCACCGAAAGCCAGGTGCATCGCGAGCTGGCTTCGGGGCTGTCGTGCCCCGTCGGCTTCAAGAATGGCACCGATGGCAACGTGAAGATCGCCGCCGACGCGGTGGGTGCGGCATCCAACCCGCATCATTTCCTGTCGGTCACCAAGCAGGGGGGCACTGCCATCGTGTCGACCACCGGCAACCCGGATTGCCATGTGATCCTGCGCGGTGGCAAGCAACCGAACTACGACGCTGGCAGCGTGGCTGAGGCCTGCCAGGTGCTGGCCAAGGCCAAGCTGCCGGCGCGCCTGATGATCGATGCCAGCCATGCCAACAGCCTGAAGAACCCCGAGAACCAGCCGAAGGTGATCGACGACATCGCCGTTCAGTTGGAAGACGGCGAACAGCGCATCGTGGGCGTGATGATCGAGAGCCATCTGGTTGGTGGCCGCCAGGAACTGGTGGAAGGCCAGCCGCTGGTCTACGGGCAGAGCATCACCGATGGCTGCATCGACTGGGACACCACCGTGACGGTGCTGGAGCGACTGGCTGCGGCCGTGCGCGCCCGTCGCGACGTGAAGGTGTCCGAAGCCGCCTGAGTGCGGCACGTGTGTGGATGGCGGCCAGCGCCTGCGGGGGTGCGGCCGCGATCAGGGCCGGCCGGAGTTGGAGACCGGCCCATCTGCACCGGCGATGCGCCTGGCGCTGCGCATGAGCGACAGCGCCAGGTACATCGCCGGGGTGGTGTGGATCCCGACGAACGCGTTGGA
>NZ_JBHHMJ010000398.1:0-5567 GCF_042136455.1 Stenotrophomonas sp. 3diitr2024 | reverse complement strand
AACTCCACGGCTTGGTGCTTGAACTCATCGGTATAGCTACGACGGGTGATACGGGACATAAGGGACCTCCAAGTGCGATCAAAGTATCGCTTCTTGGCGTCCGCTGACGGGGGGCCAGATCAGTGAGCCGCATGGATGCGGCGGCCAAGCCTCCAGGGATGGATTCACGGCGTCTCCCGCGAACCCAACCCGCCCGACCCAGCGCGGCTTTTTGCTCTTCGCGACCAACCGACCCGCCACGAGGGGCTCAGCCGTTGGCCGAAACCCTCACAGTGCCGCGCGGATCCGCTCGCGCAGCGCTTCCAGATCCTTGGCAAACGCATCGATGCCGGTCGCCAGCTTCTCGGTGGCCATCGGATCGGCCGCCAGGTCCGCCGCGAACTTCGCCGCATCGATCGGGGTCACCGCCGTGCCATCGGCTGCACCGGCTACCAGCTTGCGCGGCAGCTCGCCGTGGTCGGCGTCCAGCTTCTCCAGCAGGTCCGGCGAGATCGTCAGGCGGTCGCAGCCGGCCAGTGCTTCGATCTGCGCGGTCGAACGGAACGAGGCGCCCATCACCACTGTCGGCGAACCGCGACGCTTGAATTCGGCATACACGCCGCGCACGAACTTCACGCCCGGGTCTTCATCGATGGTGGCCGGGGCCTGGCCGTTGGCCACGTACCAGTCCAGGATGCGGCCGACGAACGGCGAGATCAGGAACGCCCCGGCTTCGCTGCAGGCCAGCGCCTGGGTCGGGTTGAAGATCAGGGTCAGGTTGCAGTCGATACCCTCGGCCTGCAGGATGCGCGCGGCTTCCACGCCTTCCCAGGTCGCGGCGATCTTGATCAGGATCTTCTCGCGCGGCACGCCGGCATCGGCGTACATCTGGATGAACTGGCGGGCCTTGGCCACGGTGGCAGCGGTGTCGTGAGCCAGGTCGGCATCCACCTCGGTGGACACCCGGCCCGGCACCAGCGTGCTCAGCAGCGCGCCGACGCCGATGGTCAGGCGGTCGGCCACGGCGTGCACCACGGCTTCGCGGTCGCCACTCTGCTGGCGGCCCCAGGCCAGTTCGCGTTCGATCAGCTCGGCGTAGACCGGCAGGTCCAGCGCCTTCTTCACCAGGGTCGGATTGGTGGTGCAGTCCACCGGCTGCAGGCGCTTGATCGCCTCGTAGTCACCGGTATCGGCAACGACCACGGACAGTTCGCGCAGCTGGGACAGTTTGGACGGGGTACTCATTACGGCTCCTGGGGCAGGGGGATCGAATCGCGCGCGGTGCGCAGCGGTAATCAGGGGCGGTCGTTGTGGACCGCGGTCACGCGCAGGCGCAGCTTGCGGCCACCGGGCGCGTTCCAGTCGATGCTCTGGCCGATCGAAAGGCCGAGCAGGGCACTGCCGACCGGGGCCAGCACGGAAACCTTGCCTTCATCGACGTTGGCTTCGCGGGGGAAGACCAGGGTCAGGACGTGCTTCTCGCCCGACACTTCATCTTCGCACTCCACGCGCGAATGCATCATGACGATGCCTTCGGGAATCTGGTCCGGTGCCAGCACGGTGGCCCGGTTGAGTTCTTCAGCAAGCGCGAGCGCGGCAGGCGTCTGGCTCAGCGCAGGGGATTCGAGCATGGCGTCCAGGCGGTCCATGTCGAAGGTGGAAACGGTGATCGACGGCGGCAGGCCGCTGGCGGTACTCATGGTGAAGCTCCTTGGTTGAAAGCCATGCAAAAGGCGGCACCTGCTGGCGCCGCCTGTCTGTATTGTGGGGACAAATGCGGCCGGAATCGACTCCTGCCGATTCCAGGCCGGTACTGCGGGGGGCTCAGCCGTTCAGCGCGGGGCCGGGCAGGGCCGGTGCATCGCTGCCGGCATCGAGCGCCTCCAGCGTGAACAGCGCCTGCGGCAGACGCTTGAACTGGTCGGCCAGGTCCATCAGGAAGTCGTTCATGGCCGAGCTGCGGCGCCAGATCATGGCGATGCGGCGGCTGGGACGGCCTTCGCCGGTGAAGTCGAGCAGGCGGATGTTGTTCGAGCGCGGCACTGGCGGCTGCACCGACAGGCTCGGCAGCAGGGTGATGCCGACGTCGGCGGCGACCATCTGCCGCAGCGTTTCCAGGCTGGTGGCGCGGAACTCGGACTTCTCGTTGGCGCCGAACAGGCGGCAGACTTCCAGCGCCTGGTCGCGCAGGCAATGGCCGTCCTCCAGCAGCAGCAGCTTCTGCGTGGCCAGTTCCTGCACGTCCAGGTGCTCGCGACGTGCCAGCGGGTGGCGACCGGAGACGGCCAGCAGGAACGGTTCCTCGAACAGGAACTCGGCATGCAGCTGGTCGTCGATCACCGGCAGCGCCAGCAATGCAGCGTCGAGCTTGCCTTCGCGCAGGCGGTCCAGCAGCACATCGCTCTTTTCCTCGACCAGCAGCAGTTCCAGCTCCGGGAAGCGCTCGCGGATGCGCGGGATCACATGCGGCAGCAGGTACGGGCCGAGGGTCGGGAAGATCCCCAGGCGCACCGTACCGGCTTCCGGATCGCGGCTGCGTCGCGCCGCTTCCTTCAGCTGTTCCACTTCGGACACGATCACCCGCGCCCGTGCGGCCGCTTCCTGGCCGGCCGGGGTCAGCATCACCTTGCGCGGTGCGCGTTCCACCAGCGGCAGGCCGAGCTCTTCCTCCAGCTTGCGGATCTGCGTGGACAACGTCGGCTGGCTGACAAAGCAGGAAGCGGCAGCCCGGCCGAAATGCTTGTGGTCGGCCAGGGCTACCAGGTACTTCAGATCACGTAGGTTCATCCTTACACCCCAGGGGTAACGGACCGGCTGACGGCGTGGTTACCCGACAGGCAGACAATGTTCCCGGTGATCTGGGAACGGTGGATCAGGCCGCTTCAGCAACGGCACCGCTGCTGTTGCTCACCGACGAGCGGATCAGGTGGTCGAACGCGCTCAGTGCGGCGGTGGAACCGGCGCCCATGGCGATGATGATCTGCTTGTAGGGCACCGTCGTGCAATCGCCAGCAGCAAACACACCCGGCAGGTTGGTCTGGCCGCGATCGTCGATGACGATCTCGCCACGCGGCGACAGCGCCACCACATCCTTCAGCCACTCGGTGTTGGGCAGCAGGCCGATCTGCACGAAGATGCCTTCCAGCTCGACGCGGTGGGCATCGCCGCCGATGCGGTCCTTGTAGACCAGGCCGGTGACCTTGCTGCCGTCGCCGAGCACTTCGGTGGTCTGTGCGCTGGTCAGCACGGTGACGTTGCCCAGGCTGCGCAGCTTCTTCTGCAGCACTTCGTCGGCACGCAGGCTGGAATCGAACTCCAGCAGGGTTACATGCGACACGATGCCGGCCAGGTCGATGGCCGCTTCCACACCGGAGTTGCCGCCGCCGATCACCGCCACGCGCTTGCCCTTGAACAGCGGACCATCGCAGTGCGGGCAGTAGGCCACGCCCTTGTTGCGGTACTGGTCCTCGCCCGGCACGTTCATCTGCCGCCAGCGCGCGCCGGTGGACAGGATCACCGAACGCGACTTCAGCACCGCGCCGTTCTCCAGCTGCACCTGCACCAGGCCGTCTTCGCCGGCCGGCACCAGCGCACTGGCGCGCTGCAGGTTCATGATGTCCACGTCGTACTCGCGCACATGCTGCTCCAGCGCCGTGGCCAGCTTCGGGCCTTCGGTTTCCTTCACCGAGATGAAGTTCTCGATCGCCATGGTGTCCAGCACCTGGCCACCGAAGCGCTCGGCAGCGATGCCGGTACGGATGCCCTTGCGCGCGGCATAGATCGCCGCTGCGGCGCCAGCCGGGCCACCACCGACCACCAGTACGTCGAAAGCATCCTTGGCGGCGATCTTCTCGGCATCGCGCTTGCTGGCATTGGTGTCCAGCTTGGCCACGATCTGCTCGAGGGTCATGCGGCCCTGGTCGAACACTTCACCGTTGAGGTACACGGTCGGCACCGACATGATCTCGCGCTTCTCGACTTCGTCCTGGAACAGCGCACCATCGATGGCCACGTGCTGGATGCGTGGGTTGAGTACCGCGGCCAGGTTCAGCGCCTGCACCACGTCCGGGCAGTTCTGGCAGGACAGCGAGAAGTAGGTTTCGAACTTGTATTCACCTTCCAGGTTCTGCACCTGCTCGATCAGCTCGGCGGTGGCCTTGGACGGGTGGCCGCCGACCTGCAGCAGGGCCAGCACCAGCGAGGTGAACTCGTGACCCATCGGCAGGCCGGCGAAGGTCAGGTGGATGTCCTGGCCCGGCGTGCCCAGGTCGAAGGACGGCACGCGGCCCTGGCCATCGCGCAGGACCTGCAGCGTGATCTTGTTCGACAGGTTTTCCAGGGTCTGCAGCAGTTCCAGCATTTCCTGCGACTTGGCGCCGTCGTCGGCGTGCGCGGTGATCTGGATCGGGCGGGTCACGCGCTCCAGATAGGTCTTCAGCTGCGACTGCAGGTTGGCGTCCAACATCGGGTCATCTCCTGGCTTCAGGCAAACAGGGGGCGTGGCACCGCTGTAGAAGGTAGCGGACCAGCAGGGGGTAGGGGTGAACCCAAGACAGCGACCGTGGAAGGGGCTGGCTGGCCAAGGCGGGCGAGCGTTGGCTGTCTTGGGTTCACCCCCACGCCGGCGGGGGGACCGGCACGGGGATGAAGGGCGCGCCGTGGCGTGGGGCCACGGCAGGCCGGTACTGCTTTAGATCTTGCCGACCAGGTCCAGCGACGGGGTCAGGGTCTTCTCGCCTTCCTTCCACTTGGCCGGGCAGACCTGGTTCGGGTTGGCGGCGGTGAACTGGGCAGCCTTGAGCTTGCGCAGGGTCTCGGACACGTCACGGGCGATCTCGTTGGAGTGGATCTCCAGGGTCTTGATCACGCCTTCCGGGTTGATGATGAAGGTGCCGCGCAGGGCCAGGCCTTCTTCTTCAATGTGCACGCCGAAGGCGCGGGTCAGCTGGTGGGTCGGGTCGCCGACCAGCGGGAACTGGGCCTTGCCGACGGCCGGCGAGGTCTCGTGCCACACCTTGTGCGAGAAGTGGGTGTCGGTGGTGACGATGTAGACCTCGGCGCCGGCCTTCTTGAACTCGGCGTAGTGGTCAGCGGCGTCTTCGATCTCGGTCGGGCAGTTGAAGGTGAAGGCGGCCGGCATGAAGATCAGGACGGACCACTGGCCCTTCAGGCTGGCGTCGGAAACCTTGATGAACTCGCCGTTGTGGTAGGCGTTGGCTTCGAACGGCTGGATCTGGGTATTGATGAGGGACATCATTTTTCCTCTTGGTGAAGGGGAGTGGGTGAATCGACAGGAGCTAGGTTACCCATTCGCTCGCGATAAGAACAATCCATTGATTGCATCTATTTGATAGATGAAGTCTATCAAATGGCCATGAGCAGGCACTGAACCCTGCCGCTCCCATCCTGCAACTGCTTGTGTGACAAGGAAAATCGATCGGGACGTGTGAAGAGGGCTGATAGCCCCTCCTTATACCCTCTGGCGAAACCTGAACGGATTCCAGCTTTTTGTAGCGTCGAGCCATGCTCGACGGTGGATCTGTAGAGCCGAGCCGATGCTCGGCTGTTCCAGCAGCAGCCGAGCATCG
>NZ_JBHHMJ010000391.1:0-10786 GCF_042136455.1 Stenotrophomonas sp. 3diitr2024 | reverse complement strand
GGGGTGTCAGCCGCATGGATGCGGCTGCCAAGCTTACAGGGACGTACTTGCAGCGTCCCCGCACTCCGACACCGCCGCGCCATCCCACGGAGAGCGCGCTTTTGATTTTGCTGTTGAAGTTGCCGGCCAGCGGCCGGCACTACCGCGGGTGCAGGGCTGCAAGCCCTGCCGAGCAACCCCCTAATCGTGACCGCTGTCGTCCAGGCTGATGATGCCGCGCCGCAGCGCCTGGGTTACCGCATGCGTGCGATCACCCACGCCGAGCTTGTCCATCAGGCTCTTCATGTGCGCCTTCACCGTCTGCTCGGAAATCTGCATGCGCTCGCCGATGCGCTTGTTCGACAGCCCTCCGGCCACGTGCCGCAGTACCTCGGTCTCGCGCGGCGACAAGCGATCTTCCACTACATGCGCGGCGATGCTGGCCGCCACGGCCGGGGGAATCGGTGCGCGCCGGCCGCCGGCGACCATGCGGATGGTGTCGACCAGTTCATGGCGCAGCATGTCCTTCAGCAGGTACGCGCTGGCGCCGGCCTGCAGCGCCCGCACCGCACGTACGTCACCACGGTAGGTGGTCAGCACGATGATGCGCGCGCGCGGATCCATCGCGCGGATCCGCACGATGGCTTCCACACCATCCAGGCGTGGCATCTGCAGGTCCATCAGTACCACGTCTGGCTGCAGCTGCTGATAGCGCGCGATGGCTTCCTCGCCATCGGCGGCCTCGCCGAGCAGGCGCAGGTCGGAATGGGCGCCCAGCAGCGCAGCCAGGCCGTCACGCAGCAACGGGTGATCATCGACCACCAGTACGCCGATCGGGGTAGGGGATTCAGTCATGGCTCGTTCTGCTCCAGGGCCAGCGCCAACGCGATGGGCGGCGGTGATACAGGCGACGGGCGGGAACCGCCAGCGCGACCTCGGTGCCCAGCCCGGGGCGGGTCCACAGCTGCAGTTCCGCGCCGAGGCGCTGGGCGCGCTCACGCATGCCCTGCAGGCCCCAATGGCCATGGCCGGCGTTCTCGTCGGCAATGCCGGCGCCGTCGTCGCGCACGTGCAGCAGGAAGCAACGCGTGCCATAGGACAGTTCCACTTCAATGGCACTGGCATTGGCATGGCGCAACGCATTGCGGATGGCCTCGCGCCCGATCAGGAACACCTCTTCGGCCGCGTCGGCCTGCAGCGGTGGCGTCGCGCCTTCCACGGTCAGGCGCAGGGGATTGATGCCATGCCCGGCGTATTCGGCGTGCACGTCGGCCAGCGCCGAAGCGAGGTCGCGGCCCGCGAACGGCGCCTCGCGCAGCGCATTGACCCGCTCGCGACCCTCGGCCAGGTTGCGCTCGGCCAGCTGCATCGCTGACTCAAGCTGGCTGCGCACCGGCTCTGGTGTCTGCGCTGACTGGCTGATCGCGTGCAGGCGCAGGATCAGGCCCTGGCTACCCTGCAGCAGGGTGTCGTGCAGGTCGCGCGCGATGCGTTCGCGCTCGCCGTTGCGTTCCTGCAGTCGGGCGCGGAACAGTGCGGCCAGCTGCCCGCTGCGGATGCGTACCGCCAGCACCAGCAGTGCAAGCACGGCGGCGGTGCACAGCAGCTTGAACCACACGGTCTGCATGAAGGTGGGAGCGATGCGGAAGCTGCGGCTGGCCGGTGCGGTGCTCCAGATGCCGTCCTCGTTGGCGGCTTCCACCTCGAACCGGTAGCTGCCGGGCGCGAGGTTGGTGTAATACGCACGTGTGCTGCTGCCAGCGTCCTGCCAACCATCATCCACGCCCGACAGGCGGTAGCGGTATCGGTTGCGCTCCGGACGTGCCAACGACAGCGCCACGTAATCGATCTGCAGCTGGCTGGTGCCGGCCGGGAGACGCAGGCCATCGCGTAGCGGCGCGTGCTCGCTGCCATACAGCACCTCGCCGATACGCACGCTGGGAGCCATCGTATTGACGTGCGAGCGGGTGGTGTCCAGCCAGGCCAGGCCCTGGTTGGTGGCCAGCCACAGCAGGCCGTCGTCGGCCAGGGCGGCGGTGGAGATCGGTCCGCTCTGCAGGGCGATGCCGGGCATGCCGTCGATGGCATCGAACAGGCGTGGCGTCACTGGCAGACCGGTGCGCAGGGCACGGCGCAGCAACCCGCTTTCCATCCGTACCAGGCCACGGCTGCCGTTTAGCCACAGGTGCCCATTGGCATCGGCGACCATGCCGGTGATGCCCTCCAGGACACCGGCCATGTCGGTGTGCACCGGAACGAACCGGCCGTTGCCCAGCCGTGCCGCCAGCCCCGCTTCGCCGGCGACCAGCAGAAGGTCCCGGTGGTGCAGCATCGCGGTGATCGGCCCTACCGACAGGCCGTTCCCGGCGTCGAAGGTCTCGGTGCCATTCGCACCCAGGCGGCGCAGGCGGCCATCGGCATAGCCGAGCAGCAGCTGGCCATCGGCATCCAGCGCCAGCGATGAGCAGGCCTGCTCTGGCAGGCGGATTTCACGTTGCCACTGGTCATGCTGGTAGTGCAGCACCCCGCGTTCTCCGGCGCAGACCCAGGCCTGTCCGTCATCGGGGAACAACAGGGCATGCAGCGGCTGCCCGGTGAACGGCGCCGGCAGCGGGATCAATGTGGTGTGGCCGGCGACCGTGCGCGCGAGGTTGACCCAGTCGAACTGCCAGATCGGCGTGGGTGCCTGCCGAGCGGCGGCCTGCAGCTGCGTGGCGCTGCCATCGAGCAGGGGGCGCCGCAGGTCGTAGGGCTTGAGGTCTTCGCCATAGCCATACACGCGCCCATCGCTGGCCCGTACCAGCGAGCGGTAGGGATCGCTCGGGCCGACCACCAGGGCGTGCACGCTGCGTGCGCGGAAGCGGTTGAGGCCGAGATTGGTGCCGACCCAGAGATTGCCTTCGCGATCGACGATGATCGGCACTGCCGATGTGGCAGTCAGTCCTTGCGGCGAATCGAAGCGTTCCATTCGCACGGCCCGGGTGCCGTCGAAGGTGATGCGGGCGACGCCGCCGTGCGGGCTCATCGTGGCCCACAGCGCGCCATCGGCAGTGAACTGCAGGCGCGCAGCAACCAGTTCCGGCAACCGCCGCGCCTCACGTTCGCTGTCTGCCAGCAGACCCTGCGCGTTGGCCAGCGGCGAGGTGCCGCGCACCCGGTCGGCCAGCCACACTTCACCCTGCGGGCTTTCGGCCAGCGTCGCCATCTGCGAGACCGCGATGCCGGTGTCCTCGAACGCGGTCTGGCCCGCCGCACGCATCCAGATCTTCAGGTCGGCCAGCACCCAGAACCTGCCCCGGCTGTCGTGCAGCACCCACTGCACACGGCGCTCTGGCAGGCCGGCAGCGGCCGGCAGTGGCTGCCAGCGATGTCCGTCAAAGCGGCGCAGCCCGCCATTGATCGCCGCCCAGAGCTGCCCCTGGCGATCCTGGCTGAAGCGTGGGACCACGCCGACCGGCACCCCCTGCTCGCGGCCGTAGCTGCGCAGCTGCCCATGCGTGAACTGGCTGATGCCGGCCTGGAAGTAGCCGATCCACAGCGCACCGCCGGCGGCATGCGCCAGCGTGACCATGTTGGTGGACGGGAACTGGCTGCCGGCGGGCGCCGCCTGCCGTTCGAAGCGACGGCCATCGAAGCGGTACAGGCCCGAGCCGGTAGCCAGCCACAACAGGCCCTCACGGTCCTGGGCAATGTCCCAGATATCGCCCGGCGCGCCCTGGCCGACACGCCAGGCGGTGTGTTCGTAATCGGGCAGCCCGCCGCTCACCGGCGGGCGCTGCACGGCAAAGGCGGGCAGGGAGGTCAACAGCAGCAGGCACGTCAGCAGCGTCGGCAGGCGACGCACGGACGGGAAGGGGCGGCCACGCATGGCGCGCATTCTGGCAGGTGTGGGGCAGTCCGGGGTGACCCGAACGGGGTAGGCGGCGTGCGCCGGCGTCGGCTATCACGCCGGCATGCCCTCCGGAGCCCCGCCATGCAGCGCCTGTTCGTGATGTTCCCCGACCGCGGTCCGGGCATCGGCCTGCTGTGGTTGCGGTTGTGCCTGTCCGCTGCGCTGTTCACGCCCGGCATGCAGGCGGGCGGGTGGTCGGCGTTGTGCCTGCTGGCAGTGCTGATGCTCGTGCTGGGTGCGTTGACGCCGCTGGCGGCGCTGATGGCGGCCGTGGGCATGTTCGCGCAGCAGGCTCCGTGGCCGCAGGCGGTGCTGCCATTGGCGCTGTTGATGCTGGGCCCTGGCGCCTATTCATTGGATGCGCGGTTGTTCGGGCGCCGCCTGCTCGGCCGTCGGCCTCCCCCATTCGGGTAGGTGCTGGCCTCGACCGACGGGGGTGGGGCATCACGCAGGGGTCACGCACCATGGGGCACCCCTTCGCGGCGTCCCGCATGGCCACCCTCTTCCCGCCTGATCCGCCCGCCGCTTCACTGGCACCGCAACAGGCCGCCGCGTTGCAGCGCGCCCTGCGCTATGTCGATGAGCATCTGTCGCAGCCGCTGCGGGTGACCGAGCTGGCGGCGGCCGCCTGCGTCAGCCGCTTCCATCTGGTACGCCTGTTCCGCGCCGGTACCGGCGCCAGCCCGCTGCGCTATGTCCGCCGCCGTCGCATCGAGCGCGCGCGCCAGCTGCTGCCGGGCGCGCAGCTGCCGATGGCCTGCCTGGCCCAGCAGCTGGGCTTCTTCGACCAGAGCCATTTCGTCCGCAGCTTCCGCGCGGAGACCGGCTGCAGCCCCGGCCAGTACGTTGCCGGCGATGCCGCCCTGTTGCATCCCCTTGATCGTGTTTCCAACGGAGTCCACCCATGAGCCTTGCCACCGCCACTCCCGCCCCGGCGCTGCTGTCGCCGACCGACCACGCCCTGGTGCTGATCGACTTCCAGTCGCAGATGGCGTTCGCCACCCACACCATCGACATTTCCGCGCTGCGCAACAACGTGTCGCTGATCGGCAAGGGCGCCAAGGGCTTCAATGTACCGGTCGTGCTGACCACAGTCGCCGAAGCATCGTTCTCCGGGCCGATGTTCCCGGAACTGCCGCAGATCTTTCCGGGCCAGACGGTGTTCGATCGCACTTCGATGAACACCTGGGAAGACCAGCCTGTGATCGATGAGATCAACCGCACCGGCAAGCGCCGTCTGGTCATCGCCGGCCTGTGGACCAGCGTCTGCATCGTCGGCCCGGCACTGTCGGCGCTGGCGCAGGGCTTTGAGGTGTATGTGATCACCGATGCCTGTGGCGATGTCAGCGAGGAAGCGCACGAGCGTGCGATCACCCGCATGGTGCAGGCCGGCGCGGTGCCGATGACCAGCGTGCAGTACCTGCTCGAACTGCAGCGCGACTGGGCACGGGGTGAAACCTACGACCTGACCACCGGCATTGCGCGCGATCACGCTGGCGGCTACGGCATCGGCATCCAGTACGCCAAGCGGATGTTCGGTGCGCAGGAAGGCGGGCACTGAGCATGGTTGCCGGCCATGGCCTCGACCTGGCCCTGCTGATGCTGCGCGTGGCGGCAGGAGGCTTCCTGCTGCCGCACGCGCTGGGCAAGCTGTTCGGCTGGTTCGGGGGGCCGGGGCTTTCCGGCTTCGCCACCGAGCTGCGCGGTTTCGGGCTGCCGGCAGTGGCACCGTTGCCATTGCTGTTGGCCTTGCTGCAGGTGTTGTCCGGGCTGGCCGTGCTGCTGGGGTGGCAGACCCGCATCGCCGCGCTTGCGGCGGCTGCCTTCATCGGCTTCACCGTGCTGTTGGCCCTGCCCAAGGGCTGGTTCTGGATGCGCGGCGGCAGTGAGTACCCGTTGATGTGGACCACGGTGCTGCTGGCCCTCGCGCTGGCCGGCCCCGGCGCCTGGGCGCTGGACGGCCAACGCCTTCCGGGAGAATTCGCATGAGTCACGATCCCCTCGATCACGGCCGCCGCAACGTGGTGCTGGCCAGCGGCGCCGCTGTTGCGCTCGGTCTGGCAGGTCGTGCCGGTGCCGCACTCGATTCCACTTCCAAGGAACGTCGCATGAGCACGCTGGTCATCCGCAATGCCCGCATTACCACCCTCGACCCGCAGCAGCCGCATGCGCAGGCGCTGGCTGTACAGGAAGGCCGCATCGTCGCCGTCGGCAGCGACGAGGAGATCATGCGCGGCTGGGGCAATGAAGCGACCTTGATCGACGCCCAGGGCCGGCGCCTGCTGCCCGGCCTCAACGACAGCCACACCCACCTGATCCGTGGTGGCCTGAACTACAACCTGGAGCTGCGCTGGGACGGCCTGCGTTCGCTGGGCGATGCCCTGGACACGCTGAAGGTCCAGGTAGACCGTACTCCCGCGCCGCAGTGGGTCCGCGTGGTCGGTGGCTTTACCGCCGCGCAGTTCAACGAGAAGCGCCTGCCGACGCTGCAGGAGCTCAACGACATCGCACCGGATACGCCGGTGTTCCTGCTGCACCTGTATGACCGCGCACTGCTCAACCGCGCCGCGCTGCGCGCCTGCGGCTACAGCAAGGACACACCGGATCCGCCGGGTGGCCAGATCGTGCGCGATTCGCTGGGCAACCCGACCGGGCTGCTGCTGGCCAAGCCCAACGCGCTGATCCTCTACGCCACGCTGGCCAAGGGCCCGCGCCTGCCGATCGAATACCAGGCCAACTCGACGCGCCACTTCATGCGCGAACTGAACCGGCTTGGCATCACCTCGGTGATCGACGCCGGCGGTGGCTTCCAGAACTACCCCGAGGACTACCAGGTCATCGAGCAGCTGCATCGCGATGACCAGCTGACGGTGCGCATCGCCTACAACCTGTTCACCCAGAACAAGGGCAGGGAAGTGGATGACTTCCGTGGCTGGAGCGAGATCCTGCAGCCGCGCCAGGGCGATGACCTGCTGCGCCACAACGGCGCGGGCGAGATGCTGGTGTTCTCCGCCGCCGACTTCGAACTGTTCAACGAGCCGCGCCCGGAACTGCCGCCGGAGCTGGAGCCCGAACTGCACGACGTGGTGAAGCTGCTGGTCGAGAAGCGCTGGCCGTTCCGCATCCACGCCACCTACGACGAGAGCATCACCCGCATCCTGGATGTATACGAACAGGTCAACCGCGAGGTGCCATTCGATGGCCTGCACTGGTTCATCGACCACGCCGAGACCATCACTCCGCGCAATATCGAGCGCATCCGCGCGCTGGGTGGGGGTATCGCCGTGCAGCACCGCATGGCCTACCAGGGCGAAGCCTTCGTCGAGCGCTACGGCGTGCAGGCGGCACGGCACACGCCGCCGGTCAAGCGCATGTTGGCCGAGGGCGTGCCGGTGGGCGCAGGCACCGACGCCACCCGCGTGGCCAGCTACAACCCGTGGGTGGCGTTGTCCTGGCTGGTGACCGGGCGCACCGTGGGCGGGTTGGCCCTGTATGGCGAGGAAAACCTGCTCGAACGCGAGCAGGCGCTGCGCCTGTGGACCCAGGGCAGCGCCTGGTTCTCCGGCGACGAAGCAGTGAAGGGGACATTGAAGGTTGGTCAGCTGGCCGACTTCATCCTGCTCTCGGCCGATTTCTTCCGCGTCGACGACGCGCAGATCGCTGACATCACCAGCATGCTGACCGTGGTCGGCGGGCGCATCGTGCACGCCGATGGCGATTATGCTGGGCTGGCGCCGCAGCTGCCGCCGGCGATGCCGGACTGGTCGCCGGTCAACCGGTTCGGTGGTTACCACGTTGGTGGTGCCGCCACCGGATTGGCCGCTGCCCATCGCCACCATCACGGTGTGGCCTGCAGTACGCATGGTGCTCACGGTCATGCCGCGCATCACCCGGCGCCGACCGATGACCTGGCCGGGTTCTGGGGCGCGATGGGATGCTCGTGCTTCGCGTTCTGAGCCTGGCGCTGCTGTCCGTGCCCTCGCTGGCGCTGGCCTGCGAGGGCGGCCGCTGCAGCGACGCGGGCAACGGCGAGCTGCAGCTGGACGCATCGCTGCGCCTGCGTGGCCTGCACTACGACCCGACCCGGTTCGGTATCGGCGGCAGCGAAGATGGCTATGGCCTGCTGCGCGCACTGGCTTCGGCCACCTATGTGGAGGACACCTGGCAGGCAAAACTGCAGCTGGGCGTGCATGCCGAGAATGGCAAGGCAGGCGGCCCGGGCCGCACCGACCGTGGTGCCTTGGACGTGCAGCAGGCGTACTGGCGCTGGCAGCGCGGTGGCTTCCATGTGCAGCTCGGCCGGCAGGAAGCCGGCTATGGCAGCTCGCGGCTGTTGTCGGTACGCGATGGGCCGAACATCCGCCTGGCCTTCGATGGTGCGCGCCTGGGCTGGAAGGGGCGGCTCGGCACGCTTGACCTGATGGCCCTGCGGCCGGTCGAGAACCGGCCGGGTGCCTTTGATGATCGCAGCGAACACGGTGCGCACCTGTGGGGTGCCTATGCCACCGCGGCACGCGGGCAGGGCGTGGGACAGTGGGATCTGTACCTGCTGGACTATCGTCGCGACGGTGCGCGCTTTGCGGCGGGCTCGGGAACCGAGCGCCGGCAGACACTCGGTGCGCGCTGGTTCGGCCAGTCAGGTCCGCTGGACTGGAACAGTGAGCTGGTGGCGCAGGGTGGTGAACTGCGTGCCGCCACCGGCCCACTCGACGTCCGTGCCTGGACGCTGGCGACCGACACGGGCTGGCGCTGGAGGGAGCGGCCACTGCAACCGCGGCTGGGGCTGAAGGCCGACATCGCCAGTGGCGATGGCAACCTGCACGACCGGCGACTGGGCACCTTCAATGCACTGTTCCCGAAATCGGCCTACTTCAGCGAGGCCAGCCTGCTGGCCCCGGCCAATCTGATGGACCTGCAGCCGACCCTGACCCTGCGCCTGCACGACGCGGTGACGACGGAACTGGGCGTACAGATGGCCTGGAAGCATCGTCGTGCCGATGCGGTCTACACCACGCCGGCGCCGCTGGTGGCGTTGCCGGGCAGCGCCGGTGGCGCGCGCCGCATCGGCACCCAGTACAAATCCGAAACCCGCTGGCAGGCCAGCGAACACTGGCAATGGCAGCTGCAGCTGGCCTGGGTCGACGCCGGTCCTGCACTGAAGCAGGCTGGAGGCCAGGACACGCTGTTCGCCTCGATCGTTGGAGCATGGCAATGGTGAACGCAACCGCGTCGCAACCCCCCGTACAGGACGCAGGTGCCTGGTCCCCGCTGAAGATCCAGATGTTCCGTTCGATCTGGCTGGCAATCCTGGCCAGCAACATCGGCACCTGGGTCAATGATGTGGCCGCCGCCTGGGTGATGGCCGAGCGCACCGGTTCGCCGCTGATGGTGGCCCTGGTGCAGTCGGCCACCACGGTGCCGATCGTGCTGCTGGCGCTCGCTGCCGGCACCCTGGCCGACATTGTCGATCGTCGGAAGTACCTGTTGGCGACCCAGGGCTGGATGCTGCTGGTGGCCGCAGCGATGGCTGCGTTGACCGCGATGGACCTGCTGACCCCGCAGTTGCTGGTGCTGCTGACCTTCTGCATGGGCTGCGGTGCGGCGATGGCAATGCCCGCGCAGGCCGCCATCGTCTCCGAACTGGTGCCACAGCCGATGCTGGCCTCGGCGGTGGCGCTGAACTCGATCGGCATCAATATCGCCCGTTCGATCGGCCCGGCCATCGGCGGCGTGATCGTCGCCCAGCTGGGTGCGGTCTGGGCGTTCGGCTTCAATGCCATCACCTTCGCCGCGATGCTGTTCGTGGTGTGGGGCTGGAAGCGCGACCCAAAGCAGTCGAGCTTGCCGCCGGAAGGCTTCGGTGCCGGATTGAAAGCGGGCCTGCGCTACGCGAGCCGTGCCGGACGGCTGCAGGCGGTGCTGATCAAGTCGGTCGGCTTCTTCTTCTTCGCCGCGGCAATGAACGCGCTGTTGCCGGTGGTAGTGCGTGGGCAGATGCAGGGTGGGGCGGGGCAGTACGGCATGCTGCTGGGCTGCATCGGCATCGGCGCGGTGGGTGGTGCGTTGCTGCTGCCGAAGCTGCGCGCACGGATGGATCGCGACCTGCTGGTGCTGCTGGCGACGTTGTCGCTGGCCCTGAGCCTGGTCGGGCTGGCGCTGACCCGCAGCTGGTACGTGCTTCCGGCGGTGATGCTGGTCAATGGTTTTGCGTGGATCACCGTGCTGTCGTCGCTGCAGATCGCTGCGCAGACTGCGGTTCCGGCATGGGTACGTGCGCGTGCGCTGGCGCTGTACATCATGGTGTTCTCTGCCGGCATGGCCGCCGGCGGCCTGAGCTGGGGCGCGCTCGCTCAGCGCACCTCGCCCGAACTGGCATTGCTGGTGGCAGCGGCCGGTGCGGTGATCGGTGGGTTGCTGGTGTGGCGCGTGCGCATCGCCGGCACCGAAGACCTGAACCTGCGCCCGGCCGGGCACTGGCCGGCACCCGAGCTGTCGGTGCCGGTGTCGAACGATCGAGGCCCGGTGCTGGTCACCATCGAGTACCGCATCGATGATGCTGATCGTGCCACGTTCCAGGCGCAGATGCGCGCGCTGGGCACGATCCGCCGCCGCGATGGCGCCGTGGTCTGGGGCGTGGTCGAGGACGTGGCCAGCCCGGGCATCCACCTGGAGTATTTCGTGACCCCGTCGTGGCTGGAGCACCTGCGCCAGCATGAGCGCATCACCGCCGACGACAAGGCGATCCAGGAAGTGCTGCGGGAACTGCATCGCGGTGAGCGCGCACCGGTGGTACGCCACTTCGTGGGTGGCCATGATCCGCTGCCGAAGACCGGGGTACCACACCATCACAGCGATATCTGACACAAAAAGGGGACGGAGGGGATTAAGTCGTTTGTGCACAAACGACTTAATCCC
>NZ_JBHHMJ010000356.1:0-15211 GCF_042136455.1 Stenotrophomonas sp. 3diitr2024 | reverse complement strand
TCGGCCGGCAATACGCCGCAGCCGAGCATGGGCTCGGCTCTACAGACGTCCGCGGTCCTGCCCGCCTCAGCCGCCGAAGGCGGCGCGCATGTTCTCGGCGGTCGGGTTCAGGATCACCCCGCGCTCGGTCACGATGGCGTCGATCAGCTCGCCCGGGGTGACATCGAACACCGGGTTCCAGGCGGCAATGCCTTCGGCCACGGTGCGGGCACCGCCCACGCCATACAGCTCACCCGGGTCGCGCTGCTCGATCTCGATCTGGCTGCCGTCCACGGTCTCCATGTCCACGGTCGAGGACGGCGCCACCACCATGAACTTCACGCCGTGGTGGCGTGCGGCAATGGCCAGTTGGTAGGTGCCGATCTTGTTGGCGGTATCACCATTGGCGCAGATGCGGTCTGCGCCCACGATCACCCACTGCACGGCACCGGTCTTCATCAGGTGCGAGGCCGCCGAGTCGGCGATCAGGGTGGCATCGATACCGTCCTGCTGCAGCTCCCACACGGTCAGGCGTGCACCCTGCAGCCACGGCCGGGTCTCGCCGGCGAACACGCGCGCGATGCGGTGCTGGGCCATGCCGGCGCGAATGACGCCCAGCGCGGTACCGAAGCCGGCGGTGGCCAGCGAGCCGGTATTGCAGTGGGTCAGCACACCGCTGCCAGCCTCGATCAGGCCAGCGCCCAGTGCGCCCATGTGGCGGTTGGCCGCCAGGTCTTCCTCTGCGATCGCCTGCGCTTCGGACTCCAGCAACGCCTTCCAGTCGGCGCCGGCAGCGTTCAGGCAACGGCGCATCCGTGCCAGCGCCCAGGCCAGATTGACCGCAGTAGGGCGCGATGCGTTCAGGCGCTGCAGTGCCGGCTCCAGCTGCTGCAACGCGTGCGCACCGTCTGCGGCCTGCACCTCGCGCGCGGCCAGCACCACGCCCCAGGCGGCGGCAATGCCGATCGCCGGCGCGCCACGCACGGTCAGTGCGTGGATGGCGCTGGCAACCTCGTCACTGTCATGGCAGACCACGTGCTCGACCACGAACGGCAGCTTGCGCTGGTCCAGCAGTTGCAAGGCATCGCCGGTCCACAGAATCGGGCGGATGTGGTCGTAACGGGCGTAGTCGATGTCGGAGGCAGTGTTCATGGGCCCATTGTAGGGCCACGCCCCGCGTGGTTGGAGCCTGCCCCGGCTCAATTCACCGAGAATTCGGCGCGGCAGCCGCCATCCACCCAGATCCCGTTGCGGTTCCAGCCCCAGGTGCTGCCTTCCTCGCAGGGCGTGCTGGACAGCTGCTCGGAGACCACAGCACCCACCGAGATGCTCGCGCCGCAGAAGCGGCGCTTCTTCGACTTCGATTCGCAGGTCAGGCGGCGCGGCACATCGACGAAGCGGCCATCCTCGTCGGCCACCTCGAAATCGCCCTGGCAGCCACGGCTGGTCCAGACTTCATTGCGCTTGTAGCCCCATCCCTGGCCTTCCCGGCACGGCAGCACCGACAACTGGCGAAGCAGGCGCACCGGCGCGCCATCCAGGCGTACTGGGCAACTCTGCGGACGGCCATTGGATTCGCAGCGCACCACGCGGCGCACCAGGCGCTTGCCTTCCGTTGCCGCAGGTGCCGCACCCTGCGCACGGCGCGCACGGAATTCGGCGCGGCAGCCAAGGGTGACCCACACGCCGCTGCGGTCGGTGCCCCACTCGCTGCCGCGGATGCAGCTGTTGCTCGACAGCTGGCGCACCAGATCGACGCCGTTGGCCACATCGATGTCGCAGTGCACCCAGCCCATGTCGCGGGACTCACAGGTCACCACTTCATCGTCGTAGCCCACCTGCTGGGCCGACGCCGGCGACGGCAGCCAGGCACCCCAGAGCGCAATGGAGTACATCGGTGCAGCGACAACCGCAAACCACTTGACCAAAGCCTTCCCCAGCAGGAATGGATGAACTGCATGCCAGTGTCCGGCATTGGCCGTGATAAGAGCATCATCCTGCTTACCGACGCAAGCGCACAGAGCCCGCGTTTCGTTCAGCCTGCGATGTTCAGCAACACGCGGGCGTCACGCGTGGGCAAAGTCGTAGGCCAGCACATCGGCAATGCGTGGCGTGCGGTTCATCGCCATCAGCAGGCGATCGACACCCACCGCCACGCCGGCACAGGCCGGCAACGCTGGCAACGCCGCCAGCAGCGCCTCATCCAGTGGCGGCTGCACCTGCCCGCGTTCGTGGCGGCGCTGCTGGTCGCGCCGGAAGCGGGCGCGCTGCTCGTCGGCGTCGTTCAGTTCGTGATAGCCGTTGGCCAGCTCCACTGCACCCAGGTAGAGCTCGAAACGCTCGGCCAGCGGCGGCGTGCCGGCGCGGATGCGTGCCAGCGCGGCCTGGCTGGCTGGCCAGTCATGCACTACGGTCATCACCGCGTCGTCGAAATGCGGCTGGATACGATGGGTCATCAGCAGGTCGAGCCAGTCATCACGGGTCAATCCGACCGGGTCAATGTGCACCTCGCCCAACGCGGCACGCAGCGTGGACTCATCCGCCTTGAACGGATCCACGCCAAGGTGCTGCTGGAACAGCTCACGGTAACTCAGCACGTGCAGCGTTGCACGGCGTCCAACCAGGGCCAGCGCCTGTCCGATCAGCTCGGCGGTCTCCTGTACCAACCGATGGTGGTCCCAGCCGACCCGATACCACTCCAGCATGGTGAACTCGGGGTTGTGGCGGCCGCCGGCCTCACCGTTGCGGAATACCCGACCCAGCTCGTAGCAGTCGCCCACACCGGCCGCCAGCAGGCGCTTGAGCGGATACTCCGGCGAAGTGCGCAGCCAGCGACGACGGCCACCGGCATCGACATGGCCGGTGAAATCGGTATGGAAGCTGTCGATGTTCGGCTCGGTGTTGCCTGCCACCGACAGGATCGGCGTTTCCACCTCCAGCACATCGCGCTCGGCGAAGAAGCGGCGCACCAGCGCATTGAGCTCGGCACGCTGCTGCAGCGCGCGCAGCAGGGCCTCGCTCACAGGATGCCCTCCGGGCGCGGATGGTCGAGCGGCAGGGTCAGCAGATCGCGCGTATCGTCGATGTAGCCGCTGGCCAGGTACAGGCGGCGTGCCAGTTCGTTGTGGTGGTTCACTTCCAGGCGAAGGCGACTGACGCCACGACCGCGAGCGCGCTGTTCGCAGATGGCCAGCGCCTGCTTGCCGCGGCCACGACCGCGCGCACGATGGCTCAGGTACAGCTCGTCCAGCAGCATGAAGTGGCCGCCCTGCTCCAGGCTGAAGCCCATCGCGATCACCGCGTAGCCGACTACCTCGCCCGCCTCGTCCATCCACAACAGCACTTCGCCATTGCGCGGATCGGCCAGCAGCGCGTCCACGCCGCGACGCACGCGCGCGTCATCGAAGTCGATCCTGTCTTCGGCGTAGAACTCGCGCATCAGCGCGATCAACAGCTCCTCGTCGGCACGGGTGGCCAGGCGGAAATCCAGCGGGGCGGTCTGCATCGGTGTTCCTTTGTGTTTCATGCCGGGCGCGGGGACACCCGGCGGGATCGTCACTCGTGTTCGGCCAGATAGGCCAGCAGGCGGTCTTCGTCCCACACCGGCACGCCCAGCGACTGCGCCTTGTCCAGCTTGGAACCGGCTTCGGTACCGGCGACCACGAAGCTGGTCTTCTTCGAGACGCTGCCGGAGACCTTTGCACCGAGGGCCTCCAGGCGCTCCTTGGCGGCATCGCGGGTGAGCTGGGCCAGGGTGCCGGTCAGCACCACGGTCTGTCCATCCAGCGGGCCGGCCACGATCTCGGCCAGCGCCGGTGCCTTGGCCAGGATCTGCTGCATCGCCTTCTCGGCTGCCAGCAGCATCGCGCCATGGCCCTCGCTGTCCAGCCACTGGGCCAGGCCACGCGCGGTGTCGTCCGGCAATCCTGCGTTGACGAACTGCCCATGCTCGGCGTCGAGCACCGCCTGGGCACCGGGCAAAGCGGCCACCAGTTTCTCCGCGCGCAGGCGGGTGATGCCGGGAATCTCTGATTCGACCAACAGCTGCGCCAGGTCCAGCCCCTCGCGCAGCCTGGGGCTGGGCGCGTGCACATCGCTGATGCGGACCTGGCCGACCTGCAGCAGGTCATCGATGGCCTGCTGGTTGCCCTGCTGCTCGAAGAAGTGGCCGAGCGACCGCGCCACTTCGCCACCGATGTCCGGCACGCGCTTGAACAATGGCCACGGCAGGTGGCGGATCAGTTCCAGGTCACCGAACCACTGCGCCAGCGCCTTGGCCGTGCTTTCGCCCACGTGCTCGATGCCCAGCGCGAACAGCAGCCGTTCCAGCGTGGCGGCACGACTGGCGTCGATGGCCGCGATCAGGTTGTCGGCCCACTTGGTCGCGATCTTCTTCGTGTTCCATTCGAAGCGGGCCGGCTGCGCCAGCGCCTGCGCGCGCCAGCCCGGATCGTTGCCGTCCAGCCTGAGCACCGCATTGAGCACCGCGCCACTGCCTTCAGCCGGCAGGTGCAGCTTCAGTGCGGCGGCCAGCGCCGAGGGATCTTCAGCGTCCAGCACCAGCTTCAGGTGCAGCAGCTGGTCACGACTGAGCCGGTACAGGTCGGCCACGCTCTTGACGATGCCAGCGTCGACCAGGGTTTCAATGTACTTGTCGCCCAGGCCGTCGATGTCCATCGCGCGGCGCGAAGCGAAATGGGCAATGGCTTCCTTGCGCTGCGCCGGGCAGGACAGCTCGCCCGAACAGCGCCATGCGGCCGCCCCTTCCTCGCGCACGATCTCCGAGCCGCACACCGGGCAGCGCGTCGGCATCTGCCAGGGCGTGGTGCCCTGCGGGCGGCGATCGAGGATGACGCTGACCACTTCCGGGATCACGTCGCCGGCACGGCGCACGATCACGCTGTCGCCGACGCGCACGTCGAGGCGTGCGATCTGGTCGGCGTTGTGCAGCGTGGCGTTGGACACGATCACGCCGGCCACGGCCACCGGTGCCAGCCGCGCGACCGGTGTGGCCGCACCGGTGCGGCCGATCTGGATCTCGATCGCCTCCACCGTGGTGCTCTGTTCCTGTGCCGGGAACTTGTGCGCGATGGCCCAGCGCGGCGCGCGCGAAACGAACCCCATCGCCTGCTGGCCGGCACGGTCATCGAGCTTGTAGACCACGCCATCGATGTCGAACGGCAGGCTGTCGCGACGCTCGCCGATGTCACGGTAGTAGCCGAGCAGGCCGTCGGTGCCTTCCACCACCTTGCACAACTCGCTGACCGGAAAGCCCCAGGCACCGAGCTGCGCCAGCGTGCCCGAATGGGTATCGGGCAGCTCGCCGCCCTGCACTTCACCGGTACCGTAGGCAAAGAAGCTCAACCTGCGCTGCGCACTGATCTTCGGGTCGAGCTGGCGCAGCGACCCGGCCGCCGCATTGCGCGGGTTGGCCAGCACCTTGCCGCCGTGCAGGCGCGCACGTTCGTTGTATGCCTCGAAATCGGCACGCGCCATGTAGACTTCGCCGCGCACCTCCAGCACGTCCGGCCAGTCCTTGCCGTGCAGCCAGTTGGGAACATCGCCGATCTCGCGCAGGTTGGCGGTCACGTCCTCGCCGGTGCTGCCATCGCCGCGGGTCGCGCCGAGCACGAAATGACCATCCTCATAGCGCAGGCTGATCGCCAGGCCGTCCATCTTCGGCTCGGCCGAAAACTGCAGGCTGCGGCGGCCCAGGCGTTCATCGATGCGGCGCACGAAATCCGCCACTTCCTCATCGCTGAAGGCGTTGGACAGCGACAACATCGGCACCGCATGGCGGACTTCGGGGAAACGGCCGGAGGGACGCGCGCCGACCTGCTGGGTCGGACTGTCGGCCCGGGCCAGTTCCGGATGTTCGCGCTCCAGTGCTTCCAGCTCGCGCACCATCCGGTCGTAGTCGATGTCGGGGATCTCCGGGGCGTCCAGCTCATGGTAGGCGCGGTTGGCCTGGGCGATCTGCCGGCGGAGATCTTCGGCGCGTTCGGCGGGGCTGGAGCTCATCGGAATCCGGTGGTTCTGGGATGGCCGGGGATTCTACCGCGCCCGGCCGTCAGGCCCTGTAATGCCCCCCCCTTCGCAGCGCCGAGCCATGCTCGACGGGCGCCCCCCCTGCCCTGGTGGATGCCAACCATCTCCCCGCCCCGGCAGGTGCCCAACCTTGGTTGGCACACCTGCAGCCGACCATGGCTCGGCACTACAAAAAGCGGGCTTGCCGCCCACCGCAACCAGCGCTAGCGTGCGAAGGCTACTCCTCGGAATCCCACCCGTGACCCTGCCTGCTTCCCGTAGACGCTTCCTGCAACTGGCCGGTGCCGGCCTCGCCGTCGCTGGCAGCGGACTGCCGCGGCTTGGCCAGGCCCAACCTGCGGCCGCCGTCGCCCCGGCCCCTGCCGAAGGCGTGGTACTGCTGAACTTCAACGAGTGCCCCTACGGCCCCTCGCCGGCGGCCCAGCAGGCCGCGCGCGACAGTATCGCCAGTTGCGGCCGCTACCGCTTCGCCCTGGCCGCACAGGTGCGCGATGCCTTCATCGAGCAGGCACGCATTCCGGCCGACCACGTGCGCCTCTATCCCGGCTCAAGCGAGCCGTTGAACCGCGCCGCCACGGTGTGGACCGGGCCGCAGGCGGGATTGGTGGTGGCCGACCCGACCTTCGAGACGCTGGGCGAGGTCGCCGCTGCTCGCGGCGCCCATGTGCAGAAGGTGCCGCTGCGCGACGACGGCGCGCATGACCTGCGTGCGATGGTCGCCGCCGCGCAAGCGCGCCCGACCGGGCTGGTGTATGTGTGCAATCCGAACAACCCGACCGGTTCGATCAGCCCACCGGATGAGCTCGCCTGGCTGCTGGCCCACAAGCCCGCATCGACCCGCGTGCTGGTCGACGAGGCCTACCTGCAGTACAGCGAGCAGCCGAGCCTGATCGCGCATGTAGCGCAGCGCGATGACCTGATCGTGCTGCGCACGTTCTCCAAGCTGTACGGCATGGCCGGCCTGCGCCTGGGCGTGGCGGCCGCACATCCCGACCGCCTGCGCGAACTGGCCAGCCTGGGTGACAACCCACTGCCCGTGCCAGCACTGGCCGCAGCACTGGCCAGCCTGCAGGATCCCCAGTTGATCGCGCAGCGGCGCCTGCAGAATGCCCAGGTGCGGCAGGCCACCATCGCGTGGCTGGGCAAGCGTGGTTTCAGCTGCGTCCCGTCGGAAGCGAACTGCTTCGTGGTGGATGTGCAGCGCGACGGTGCCGCCTTTGCCAAGGCGATGGCAGACAACGGCGTGATCATTGGCCGCAGCTGGCCGATCTGGCCACAGCGCGTGCGCGTGACCGTCGGCACCGAAGACGAGATGGCCGCATTCCGCCGTGCGTTCGCCAAGGTGGCCGGCGTACCGGCCTGACCCCGTTGGTGGGGGCGAACTTGGTTCGCCCCATCCACGCATGGCGTGGATCTGCTGTTGTGGATGCCGACCGTTGGTCGGGTGGCCGGCATAGCGCGCGCTGTACAGGCCGGGCGCGCCGCCGAGTGCGTCGACGATCAGGCCCGAATCATCGGCCAGTGCCGGCAGGTCCACGCCGCTGTCCAGGCCCAGGCCCTGCAGCAGGTAGACCACATCCTCGCTGGCGACGTTGCCGCTGGCGCCCTTGGCATACGGGCAGCCACCGGCGCCGGAGACCGCGCTGTCGACCACGCGCACGCCTTCTTCCAGGCAGGTGGCGATGTTGGCGATGGCTTGGCCGTAGGTGTCGTGGAAGTGCACGGCCAGTGCCGTCATCGGAATCTCGGCGGCAACCGCCTGCAGCATCGCCCGTGCCTTGCGCGGGGTGCCGACGCCGATGGTGTCGCCCAGTGAGATTTCGTAACAACCCATCTGGTGCAGGGCGCGCGCCACCCGCACCACGTCGGCCAGCGGCACCTCGCCCTGGTAAGGGCAGCCGAGCACGGTGGAGACGTAGCCGCGCACGCGCACGCCATCGGCGGCGGCGCGGCGCAGGATGGGCTCGAACCGGGCCAGCGACTCGTCGATGCCGGCATTGGTATTGGTGCGGTTGAACGCCTCGGACGCGGCAGTGAACACCGCCACCTCCTCGACGCCGACCGCACGGGCGCGGTCGTAGCCCTGTTCGTTCGGTACCAGCACCGGGTAGTGGACACCTGGCCTGCGCTGGATGCCGGCATAGACCTCGGCGGCGTCGGCCAGTTGCGGGATCCACTTCGGGCTGACGAAGCTGGTCGCCTCGATGCTGCGCAGGCCGGTGGCCGACAGGCGGTTGATCAGTTCGATCTTGTCGGCGGTGGACACCGACTGCTTTTCGTTCTGCAGGCCATCACGCGGGCCGACCTCGACAATGCGGACGTAATCGCTCATGCGGCTGCCCCATCGGCGGGGCGGTGGCAGACCGCTTCGATGTTGTTGCCGTCCGGGTCGAGCACGAAGGCCGCGTAGTAATCCGGGTGATACCACGGGCGCAGGCCTGGCGCGCCGTTGTCGCGGCCGCCGGCGGCGAGCGCGGCGGCATGGAAGGCATCCACCTGCGCACGGCGGGTGCAGGCGAAGGCCACGTGCACGCCGTGACTGGCGGTGCCGCCATTGCCGAGCCAGAAGAACGGCTTGCCGTCGCTGCCGAAGCCGACGTGGTCGTGGTCGCCGGTCTGTTCGGCGCTCACTTCCATCACCACGCCGATCTGCAGCGGCGCCAGTGCCTGCAGGAAGAAGGTCCTGCTGCGCGCCAGGTCGGCGCTGGTCAAACCAAGATGATCAAGCATGTTCAGGCTTCCGTGACCCAGTGGGGGGCGCGCTTGTCGAGGAAGGCGCCCAGGCCCTCCTGGCCCTCGGCGGACACCCGCAGGCGCGCGATCAGGGCGGCATTATCCCGATCCAGCGCGTCGCGGTCATGGCTGTCGCGGACCTGCCGCACCAGCTGCTTGGCGGTGGACGAGGCGATCGGGCCGGCCTTGTCGAGCAGGGCCAGCTGGCGTTCCAGGGCTTCGTCCAGGCGTTCGGGCTCGACCAGCTGGTGGACCAGGCCGATGCGCAGCGCGGTGTCGGCATCGAAGTGCTCGCCGGTGGCGAACCAGCGCCGCGCCTGGCGCGGGCCGATGGCCTCGATCACGTAGGGCGAGATCACCGCCGGCAGCAGGCCGAGGCGGCTTTCGGTCAGGCCGAAGCGGGCCGAGGTGCTGGCGATGGCGATGTCGCAGCAGGCGACCAGGCCGACGCCGCCCCCGAAGGCGGCGCCATGGACCCGGGCCAGGGTCGGCTTGGGCAGCTCGTCCAGGGTGCGCATCAGCCGCGCCAGGGCCAGCGAGTCCTCGCGGTTGTCGGCCTCGCTGGCGGCGGCCATGCCGCGCATCCACTGCATGTCGGCACCGGCCGAGAAGGAAGCGCCGTGACCGGCGACCACCACGGCCCGGACCGAATCATCGCCGCCGGCGGCTTCCAGTGCGGCAGTCAGCCGGGCGATCAGGCTGGCGTCAAAGGCGTTGTGCAGCTCCGGCCGGTTCAGCCAGAGGGTGAGGACAGCGCCACGGCGCTCGATCTGCAAAGCATCGTTCATGGGATTCCAGGGTCACTCCATACCTGTATGGATCATAGCGGGCCATTGGTCATGGGCCATGACGCGACGCGGGAATGTTAGAATCGAGAACCATTTACATCCAGCAGAGAACACGCTAGATGACGCTGTCCGAACTGCCGCTGCACACCTCGGCCGTGGTCGAGTCCGTGCAGGACCTGCATGCCAACGATGCCATTGCCCGTCGCCTGCGCGAGCTGGGTTTCGTGAATGGCGAGGAAGTACGCTTGGTGGCCAAGGGCCCGGTGGGGGGCGAGCCGCTGCTGGTGCAGGTCGGGTTCACCCGGTTCGCGCTGCGGATCAGTGAAGCCAAGCGCGTCGTGGTCGACGCTGCCAGCCAGGAACGACGTGCATGACCGCCACTGTCTCCGCCTCACCGCTGCGCATCGCGCTGGTAGGGAACCCCAACAGTGGCAAGACCGCGCTGTTCAACCAGCTGACCGGCAGCCGGCAGAAGGTCGCCAACTACACCGGCGTCACCGTAGAGCGCAAGGAAGGTCGCCTGCGCGCGCCGTCCGGCCGCGAATTCGCCGTGCTCGACCTGCCGGGTGCCTACAGCCTGCATCCGGCCAGCCTGGATGAGGCGATCACCCGTGACCTGTGCCGGGGCTTCTACCCGGGCGAAGCTGCGCCGGACGTGCTGCTGTGCGTGATCGACGCCACCAACCTGCGCCTGCACCTGCGCTTCGCGCTGGAGCTGCGTGAGCTGGGCAAGCCGATGGTGGTCGCCCTGAACATGGTCGATGCGGCCCAGCGCCGTGGCATCCAGGTGGACGTGGCCGCGCTGGAGCGCGAGCTGGGCGTACCGGTGGTGGAGACCGTAGCGGTGCGCAAGCAGGGTGCCAAGGCCCTGGTCGAACGCCTCGATGCGATGGTGCCGCACCTGGATGCACCGGTGCTGGGCCCGGAAGGTGGCATCGACTACCACGCCAAGGTGCGCGAGATCCTGTCGGTCGCCGTGCGGATGCCGGCGCGGACCGCGAAGATCGACGACGCGCTGGACCGCTGGCTGCTGCACCCGGTGTTCGGGCTGATCAGCCTTGCAGTGGTGATGTTCCTGATCTTCCAGGCGGTGTACGCCTGGGCGACGCCGTTGATGGATGGCATCGAGGCTGGCTTCGCCTGGCTCGGTGCTCTCGTTGGCAGCGTGTTGCCGGAGGGTCCGCTGGCCAGCCTGCTGACCGATGGCATCATCGCCGGCGTCGGTGGCGTGGTGGTGTTCCTGCCGCAGATCCTGATCCTGTTCTTCTTCATCCTGGTGCTGGAGGAATCCGGCTACCTGCCACGTGCGGCGTTCCTGCTCGACCGCATGATGGCCGCCGCCGGCCTGTCCGGCCGCTCGTTCATCCCGCTGCTGTCCAGCTTCGCCTGCGCGGTGCCGGGCATCATGTCCACGCGCAGCATCCAGGACCCGCGTGACCGCCTGGCCACCATCCTGGTCGCACCGCTGATGACCTGCTCGGCGCGCCTGCCGGTGTACGCCCTGCTGATCGGTGCGTTCATTCCGCAGAAGACGGTGTGGGGGGTGTTCAACCAGCAGGGCCTGGTCCTGTTCGGCCTGTACGCCGCCGGCATCCTCAGTGCGCTGGCGATGTCCTGGATCATGAAGAAGTGGCGCCGCGACAAGAGCGAGCATCCGCTGATGCTGGAGCTGCCGTCGTACCGCCTGCCACATGTGCGTGACCTGGCGGTCGGCCTGTATGAGCGCGGCATGATCTTCCTAAAGCGCGTCGGCGGCATCATCCTGGCGCTGACCATCCTGCTGTGGGTGTTGCTGTCGTTCCCGGCGGCCCCGGCCGATGCCACGATGCCGGCCATCGACTACAGCTACGCCGGCCGGATCGGCCATGCGATGGCGGTGTTCTTCGCACCGCTGGGCTTCAACTGGCAGATCTGCATCGCGCTGATTCCGGGCCTGGCCGCGCGTGAGGTGGCGGTGTCTTCGCTGGCCACCGTGTATGCGCTGTCGGCCGCCGATGACGATGCCGCCAGCCAAGCGCTGACCCCGTTGATCAGCGATGGCTGGTCGCTGGCCACGGCCCTGTCGCTGCTGGTCTGGTACATCTACGCCCCGATGTGCATCTCGACGCTGGCGACCATCAAGCGCGAGACCAACTCGTGGAAGCAGATGGGCTTTGCCGCGTTCTACCTGTTTGCCGCGGCTTACGTGGCCGCGCTGATCACCTACCAGGTGACCAGGGCGCTGGGAGGCGGCTGATGGAGACCGGGCTGCTGATCCAGTACCTGATCATCGCGGTGGCCGTGCTGGTCAGTGCCTGGGTGGTACTGAAGAAGCAGTTCCCGGGTACCGTGCGCACGCTGCGCGGGGCCTTGGCGCTGGCCCTGCTGAAGCCGGGTCGCGCGGCCTGGCTGCAGGCGCTGGGGCGGAAGATCGCACCGCCGGCCAGCGGTGGGGGCGGTGCCTGTGGGGGGTGCGACAGCTGCGGGCCGACTCCGCCGAAGCAGCACTGACGCTGCTTTTCCTGCTCTGGTGGGTGCAAACCCTGGTTCGCACACTTGCGGGCTTCATCCACGCATGGCGTGGATCTACCGGACGCAGGCCAGATTCAGACTTCTCTGCGGATGAGCGCCCGGAAGTTCCCGTCCCGGTTCAATCGCCGCACCGATTCGCGGTTTCCATGGGCTGCTGCGAAACCCGCCACGTCGGCCAGGGCATCGAGCAGCAGGGCCTTCAGCGCGTCGCGGTTGCCGGCCTCCAGCAGGTCATCAAGATCCTGCTGGATGAAGGTCCGGCGCAGGCCCGGCGTTTCTTCGATCCGCCAGTCGACATGGGGCGTGGGAATGCTGGAGCGGTACCGGAAAGCCGTTTCAAGATCGTCAGGCGCGAGGGGATACGCGAGCAGCTCTGGAAAGTAGAGTCCAGCATTCACATAGAAGCCCCGGCTTTCGCTGGCGCGCTGGTGATTAACGACAAGCAGGGCGGCATCCAGCAAGCGGTAGCGCGTGGTCGACGTCCCGGCATAACCGGTCTTCCTGGCGCACTTGCTGAAGACGGTCGAGGATTTCATGGGTTTTGCCTGGGCTGAGGGAAGGGCCACAGACTTGAAGGGGAGCGTTGCCGCGTCCAGTGGCAAACCCGTCACCGCAGGGGCATGCAGCATCGCAGCGATGGCGCTTGCCGGAGCGGGCGTGCTGCCGCTAGCCTGCAGGCATGAACCAGACTCCCCTGCGATTGCTCATTCACGGTGCCTCCGGGCGCATGGGCCAAGCCCTGCTGCGGCTGGCCGCCGAACATTCCGAAACCCTGCAGATCGTGGCCGCCGTGACCGGTCGCGCGCCGGCCCAGCGCGTAGTCGACGGTGTGCCGTTCTTCGCGGCCAGCGAACTGCCCGGTGCGCCGGTGTTCGACGTGGCCATTGACTTCAGCCTGCCGGAGGGCTTCGACCCGCTGCTGGCGCTGTGCGTGGATCGCGGGGCAGGGCTGGTGTCGGGTACCACCGGCATTTCCAGCACGCAGCGCCAGGCGTTGGATGCGGCAGCGGCGAAGATCCCGCTGGTATGGGCCTCGAACTTCAGCCTGGGCGTGGCGGTACTGGACGAACTGGTGGAGCGCGCGGCGCAGGCGCTGGCCGGCTGGGACTGCGACATCGTCGAATCGCACCACACCCAGAAGAAGGACGCGCCATCGGGCACTGCATTGACCCTGGGCGCGGCCGCGCAGCGGGGCGGGGCGGAGCCGCACTACGCCAGCCTGCGCGCCGGCGACATCGTCGGCGAGCACCTGGTGCAGTTCACCGGGCTGGGCGAGCGCATCGAGCTGGTACACCGGGCCACCAACCGCGACATCTTCGCCCGCGGCGCCCTGTTTGCCGCCCGCCAGCTGCGGGGCCGGGCCCCGGGCAGCTACCGCGTGCGGGACCTGCTGCAGTAAGGCGGGCTGATTCCTGGGGCTGGATCCCTTTCCAGCGGAGAGGGCTCTGACCCCATCCGAGGGCGCCTGGGGTCAGAGCCTTTCCCATTCGGGAATGGATCCGACCCCGCCTCCGGCCCGCATACGCCGCCGGATTGAAATGAATGCGCAATCGCCTGTTCATGAAGCGCGATAACCGCTGGCGTGAGCGTCCCGGCAGCGCTACAATTCGCACTCGCCGAATCACGAAAGCCGGACCGGTCCCAGACCGTACGTCCGCGCTTTTTTGCAACCGGATTTCCGTGAAGCGCAGGCGTGACTTCGGCAGCCCCCTCGGTAGCCAAAGTGAGATTCCCGTGACCCAAGCCGCAATCCTCGTCCTCGAAGACGGCACCGTATTCGAGGGCGAATCCGTAGGCGCGCCCGGCCTGTCCGTCGGTGAAGTGGTGTTCAACACCGCCATGACCGGCTATCAGGAAGTGTTGACCGACCCGTCCTACGCCCGGCAGATGGTCACGCTGACCTATCCGCATATCGGCAACACCGGCATGACCGACCAGGACGACGAAGCGTCCAAGGTTTGGTCGGCCGGCCTGATCGTGCGCGACGTTCCGCGCCGCCCCAGCAACTGGCGCAGCCAGGTGTCGCTGCAGGACTGGCTGATCCAGCGTGGCGTGGTCGCCATCGCCGGCATCGACACCCGCAAACTGACCCGCATCCTGCGCGAGAAGGGTGCGCAGAACGGTGCGCTGATGGCCGGCGACATCGACGTGGAAAAGGCACTGGAAGCCGCCCGCAAGTTCCCGGGGCTGAAGGGCATGGATCTGGCCAAGGTCGTCACTACCGAGAAGACCTACACCTGGACCGAGGGCCAGCTGGACCTGGATGCCAACGCCTTCGTCAGCGTGCCGGCCAAGTACAAGGTCGTGGCCTACGACTTCGGCGTGAAGACCAACATCCTGCGCATGCTGGCCGAGCGCGGCTGCGAAGTGACCGTGGTGCCGGCGCAGACCCCGGCCGCCGAGGTGCTGGCACTGAAGCCGGACGGCGTGTTCCTGTCCAACGGCCCGGGTGACCCGGAACCGTGCGACTACGCCATCGAAGCGATCAAGACCTTCATCGACGTGAAGATCCCGACCTTCGGCATCTGCCTGGGCCACCAGCTGCTGGGCCTGGCCTCGGGCGCGCAGACCATGAAGATGGGCCACGGCCACCACGGTGCCAACCACCCGGTGCAGGACCTGGACAGCGGCCGGGTGATGATCACCTCGCAGAACCACGGTTTCGCGATCGATGAAGCAACCCTGCCGCCGACCCTGCGCGTGACCCACCGTTCGCTGTTTGACGGCACCAACCAGGGCGTCGCCCGCACCGACGTGCCGGCGTTCTCGTTCCAGGGCCATCCGGAAGCATCCCCGGGCCCGCACGACGTCGGTCCGTTGTTCGACCGCTTCGTGGTGCTGATGGAGCAGGCCAAGGCGTGATCAGTACGCCGCCGGCCTGCCGGTGGCGTCGCGATGGACCGTAAACCCCGCATCGCTGCTGCCCCCGGCGCGGCGATGCGGATCAAGATTCCTGATCGACAGCGTGCGATCACCCCCCTTGTCACGCTGTACTGACTTAGAGAAGAAAATGCCCAAGCGCACTGACCTCAAGACCATCCTCATCATCGGTGCTGGCCCGATCGTCATCGGCCAGGCCTGCGAGTTCGACTACTCCGGTGCCCAAGCCTGCAAGGCCCTGCGTGACGAGGGTTACCGCGTGGTGCTGGTCA
>NZ_JBHHMJ010000321.1:0-269 GCF_042136455.1 Stenotrophomonas sp. 3diitr2024 | reverse complement strand
GCGCCACGCGGTGCCCGCGCACGGCCAGCGCTTGGCCATCGGCCACGCTGGCGTAGTGGTAGAGCATCATCCGCGCCTGCAGTTCGATGCTGTACTCACGCTCCAGGTCGTCCACGCCCGTGTGTGACGGGTTGCCATGCGCGCTGAGATGATCGCCATCGAAGAACAGCGGGCGGCCATCGCGCTGCGCGGGACATAGCGCGTCGTCGCACAGCACCGGCATCGGGTCCCACAGCACGCCACCGGGCAGTCCATCAACCACCTGCCGC
>NZ_JBHHMJ010000316.1:0-11459 GCF_042136455.1 Stenotrophomonas sp. 3diitr2024 | reverse complement strand
CGACGGTGCCGGTGGGCACCGCCGACAAGGTGCGTGCCGCCATTGCCGCAGAGTTGGCGGCACGTGGCGCGGACATCGCCTTCGATGTGGTGTCCAACCCGGAATTCCTGAAGGAAGGCGACGCTGTCGCCGACTGCATGCGCCCGGATCGCATCATCATCGGCGCGACCAGCGCCGAGTCGGTGGCGGTGATGCGGCGCCTGTACGCACCGTTCAACCGCAACCACGACCGCGTGGTGGAAATGGACGTGCGTTCGGCGGAGCTGACCAAGTACGCCGCCAACGCGATGCTGGCGACCAAGATCTCGTTCATGAACGAAATCGCCAACATCGCCGAACGTGTCGGCGCCGATGTCGAGCAGGTCCGCCAGGGCATTGGCTCGGATCCGCGCATCGGCTGGCATTTCATCTACCCGGGCGCCGGTTACGGCGGCTCGTGCTTCCCCAAGGATGTGCAGGCGCTGGCCCGCACCGCGCAGCAGGCCGGCCTGGAGCCGAAGTTGCTGAACGCCGTGGAAGCGGTCAACGACGCGCAGAAGGGCCATCTGTTCGCTCTCATCCAGCGTCATTACGACAAGGGTGAAGACGAAGGTGTGCGTGGCAAGACCTTTGCCGTGTGGGGCCTGGCGTTCAAGCCGAACACCGATGACATGCGCGAAGCCTCCAGCCGTCGCCTGCTGGCGCAGCTGTGGGAAGGCGGCGCGACGGTGCGTGCCTACGATCCGGAAGCGATGCACGAGTCGCAGCGCATCTTCGGCGAGCGCGATGATCTGGTGTTCTGCAGCAGTGCCGACGAGGCGCTGCAGGGGGCCGATGCACTGGTCGTGGTGACCGAGTGGAAGCAGTTCCGCAGCCCCGATTTCCAGATGCTGCGCGAGCAGTTGAAGGACGCGGTGGTGTTCGACGGCCGCAACCTGTACGAGCCGGCGGATGTGGAAGCGGCGGGCCTGGCGTACTACGGCATTGGCCGGGGGCGCTCGCTGCATGTCTGATCTGCTGCCAACCGAACGCGAGCAGGCGCTGGAAGCGCGCCTGGTCGAACTGGAAATGCGCGTGTCCTTCCAGGAACAGGCGCTGGCCGAACTGAGCGATGCGCTGGCCGATGCCCGCATGCAGGGCATGCGCAACGCCGACGTGCTGCGCGTGCTGCTGGAAGACCTGGGCAAGGTCCGCAACGCGCTGAATTCTTCCGATCCGGCGAGCGAACCGCCGCCGCCGCACTACTGATCCGAATCCTATGAGCGATACCCTCCGCGACCAGCTGATGGGCCTGGGCTTCAAGCCTGCGCCCAAGCCCGAGCGCAAGAATGATGGCCCCCGCCGTGATGGTCGCCCGCAGGGCAAGGGTGGCAACGGCAATGGAAAGCCGCAGGGCGCTGGCAAGGGCGAGCACAAGCCCGGCGAGCGTCGTGGGCATGGCCACGGCGGCCCGGGCAAGCCCGACCAGTCACGTGGCCCAGGCCAGCAGGGCCCGCGCAAGCCGCGCAGCGCCGAAGAGATGGACCTGGCCAAGGCCTACGCCATCCGCGCGCAGAAGGAAAAGGAAGAGCGTATCGAGACCGAGCGCCTGAAGCAGGAAGAGGCGCGTGTGCGCCGCGAGGCCAAGGCCAAGCTGGAAGAACTGCTGAAGGACAAGAGCCTGAACTCGGAAGCGGCCGATATCGCCCGCCACTTCCCATATGGCGGCAAGATCAAGCGCATCTATGTGACCGCCGAACAGCTGACCGCGCTCAACGCCGGTGAGCTGGGCGTGGTCCAGCTCAATGGCCGCTACCTGCTGGTGACCGCCGAGGTGCTGGCGCAGTCCGAGGCGGTGTTCGCCGCATCGGTGGCGCTGAAGGTCGATCCGAACGCGCCGGCCGAGGAAGATCCGTACGCGGACCCGCAATACCAGGTGCCGGACGACCTGGTCTGGTAAGCGCGTGACCGCCGCGGGCGCGCTGCCGTCGCGGCCATGGGGGAAGGGATGACCGCTGATCCAAGCCGCGACTACGTGCCGCACATTGACGGCCTGCGCGCGATCGCGGTGCTGGCCGTCATCGTGTTCCACCTGGACCCGGCCTGGTTGCCAGGCGGGTTCACTGGCGTGGATGTGTTCTTCGTCATCTCCGGTTTCGTGGTCAGCGCATCAGTACACCGGCTGCCGCCGCTGTCGCTGGGGCAGTCGATGCTGCGCTTCTATGCGCGTCGCATCCGTCGCATTGCACCAGCGCTGCTGGCGTGCGTGTTGCTGACCTTTGTGGCGAGCGTGCTGTTCATTCCCGAGTCGTGGCTCAGCGAAGCCAGCGACAAGACGGGGCTGATGGCGTTGTTCGGCTTCAGCAACTGGGTGCTGGCGGCGATCGGCAACGATTACTTCGCGCCCAAGGCCGAATTCAATCCCTATACCCATACCTGGTCGCTGGGTGTGGAAGAGCAGTTCTACCTGCTGTTCCCGTTGCTGTTCCTGGCCTGGGCACGTGGCGCGCGCGGGCGTTGGATCAGCCTGGGCCTGTTCGCACTGGTCAGCATGGCATCGCTGCTGCACGCTGCGGTGCTGGGTCTGCGCGAGGCGCCGCCATCGTGGGCGTTCTACGCCACCAGCACCCGTCTCTGGCAATTGGGGCTGGGCGTGCTGCTGTTCCAGCTGCTGCACGTGCGGCAATCGCTGGACCCGGCAACCAGTCAGGCACTGAAGCGCGCTGCGCCGGTGTTTTCCCTGCTGGCCATGATGGCGCTGGCCCTGCTGGGGTGGGCGCTATGGTCCTCGCGTGCCGGGCGCTCGCCGTGGCCTGACGGCCTGCTGCCGGCCTTCGCCACCGCGGGCCTGCTCTGGGCGCTGCATCACCATCCGCAGGCATGGGTGGCGCGCCTGTTGGCCAGCGCTCCGATGCGCCGCATCGGTCTGCTTTCGTACTCGCTGTATCTGTGGCACTGGCCGGTGTTCGTGCTGATGCGCTGGACCGTGGGCCTGCAGACACCCTGGCAGATGATCGCTGCTATGGTGCTGGTACTGGTGCTGTCATGGGCGTCGTGGCGCTGGGTGGAACAGCCGTTCCGCGGCACGTTGGCGCAGCGCCTGCGCCCCGGGCGTTGGGTGCTGGCCGGCGCGGTCGTACTGCTGTGCGCCGCCGGTATCCAGGCATTGCTCTATCAGCAGGCGCCACGACTGTCGCTGAGTACCGTCAGCCGGCATCCGGCCGATTGGTACCCCAATGGCAAGAGCGTGGCTGGCGATTATCCCAATTGCGCTCTGCTGGCTGCCAAGCATCGTTTCGAAGGCGGCAGTGCGCGGACCTTTGCCCGTGGAAACTGCGACCGCCCGACGCCGGCCGGCGCGCCGAAGCGGGTGTTTGTTGCCGGTGATTCGCATGCGATGGCTTACATCGAGCTGCTGCAGCGGCTGGCGCTGGAAACCGGCTCGGAGGTCTCCCTCTATGGCCGCGGCGGATGCCCGCAGGTGAGCCTGCAGAAGTGGCGTGGGGCGGGTGCCGGTTGCGCTGATTTCGATGCCGCGGTGTTCGCCGATATCGCGCGGCGCGCGCAGCCGGGCGATGCCGTGGTGCTGGTGTCGCTGCGGATGCCGCGCCTGTCCGATCAGTTCGTGCTGTTCGATGCGCGGGCGCAGCTGGCGGGCGAACTGACAGCGGAGGCCGCGGCAGGGCGTGAGGCCGAAGCGGTCGAGGCGATCAAGCAGTGGAAGCCACTGGCCGAGCGCGGTGTGCGCATCGTGCTGGAGGCGCCCAAGCCGGTGCTGCCGGCGCCGCCCTATCGCTGCTCGGACCGATTCAATTCGCGCAACGAAGTCTGCCGCAATGGCCTGGACAGCACGCGCGAGGCGATGGAAGCGCTGCGTGCGCCGATGCTGGGCAGCCTGCGGCAGGTGGTTGATGGACTGCCCGGTGGCGTGCTGTGGGACCCGATGCCGGTGCTGTGCGACGACGCGCTATGTCCCGCGCAGCGCGATGGCCGCCCGCTGTTCTTCGATGGCGATCATCTCAGCGCGCATGGCAACCGCGTGCTGCTGCCATCGCTGCAGCAGGTGTTGCTGCAGCGCTGAATCGGAGCGTTGTCAGTGTGCGCCGTGGGTCCGGCGCGCGCGTATCAGCGGCAGGCTCAGCGCGAAGAAGCAGAGCAGGGCGCCAATCAGGGCGAAGCCGCTGCCGGCCAGGAACGCGGTGCGGCCGTCGTCGATCTTCCACAGTTGGCCGGCAATGAGCGCGCCCAGCACACCGCCGACACCGGACGAAAAGCCGTACAGCAGTCCTTGGCCGTGGCCGTTGAGACGACCGGGGAAGTAGGTCGCCAGCATCTGCATCGCTGCAGCGAAGAACGCGGCAAAGCCCAGCGCGTGCGCGGTCTGCGCCAGCAGCATCACCGGCAGGTTCTCCGGGAACAGTGCGGTCACGGCCCAGCGCAGGCAGGAACTGACCAGCGCGATCAGCAGCATCCAGCTGGCGTCGTAGCGGCGGAAGAAGCGGCCGATGGTGAAGAACACGCCCACTTCGAAGACCACGCCGATGGTCCACAGCAGGCCAAGGGTGGAGGTACGGTAGCCGTGATGGTCCATGTAGACCGAAAAGAACGTGTAGTACGGGCCGAACGACAGCTGTTCCATGAAGGCGGCCAGGAAGAACGCCAGCACCGGCGGTCGGCGCACGATCTGCCAGAAGCCGCTGGTGTCACCCGCAGTCTTGCCGATGCCGCGCGCGTAGTGGTTGCTGAAGGCCGAGGCAACCAGCAGCACGAACAGGGGCAGCATCATCCACGGCAACAATCCGGCGTGGTTGCCGGCGCCATCGCCTTCGATCAGCCAGCCGAACAAGGTGACCACGGCGATGAAGCCGAGCGAACCCCAGACCCGGATCAACCCGTAACGGTGGCTGTCGTTGCCCAGGTGGGTGAGGGTGATCGACTCGAACTGCGGCATCACCGCGTTGTAGAAGAAGCAGAACACGATCATCGCCGGGTACATCCACGGCTGCGGCAGTGGCAGCAGGAAGCCAGCGAAGCTGAGCAGGGTCAGCACGCAGCCGACGCGCAGCAGGCGGATCGGCCGCGGTGATGCGGCCGCCAGCGAGGTCCAGGTACTGGGTGCGATCACGCGGGTGGCGTACCACAGGCCCATCATCACGCTGATCGCGGTCACGCTCATGCCGCGCGCGGTCAGGAACAGGCTCCAGTACGGCGTGAACGCGCCGAGCGCCGCGTAGTAGAACAGGTAGAAACTTGAGAGGCGGGCAACGGGAACGGTCATCGCCGAATGATGAAGCAAAAAAGGGGACGGAGGGGATTAAGTCGCTAATGCACAAACGACTTAATCCCCTCCGTCCCCTTTTTGTGTCATTCGGGGTCGTAGTCGAGGTTGGAGGCCAGCCAGCGTTCGGCCTGGGCGCGGTCCACGCCCTTGCGCCGGGCATAGTCGGTGACCTGTTCGCGGCTGAGCCGCCCGACCACGAAGTACTGGCTCTGCGGATGGCTGAAGTAGTAGCCCGAGACAGCGGCCGTGGGCAGCATCGCGAAGCTCTCGGTCAGTTCCATGCCCGCGTTCTTCTCAGCCTGCAGCAGGTCGAACAGGCGGCGCTTCTCGCTGTGCTCGGGGCAGGCCGGGTAGCCCGGTGCCGGACGGATGCCGCGGTACTGCTCGTCGATCAGGGCCTCGTTGTCCAGCGTCTCGGCGCGGTCGTAGCCCCAGAATTCGGTACGCACGCGCTGGTGCAGGCGCTCGGCCAGCGCCTCGGCGAAGCGGTCGGCCAGTGCTTTCAGCAGGATCGCGTTGTAATCGTCATGCTCGGCCTCGAAGCGCGCGACGTGGGCGTCGATGCCGATGCCGGCGGTGACAGCGAACGCGCCGATCCAGTCCTGCTTTCTGCTGTCGGCCGGTGCAATGAAATCGGCCAGGCAGAAATCCGGGCGTTCGGCTGGCTTGTCCACCTGCTGGCGAAGGAAGTGCAGGGTGGTTTCGCCCTGTGCGTGCTGCACGCGGACGTCGTCGCCGATGCTGTTGGCCGGCCACAGGCCGAACACGGCCTTGGCCGTCAGCCACTTCTCGCCGACGATGCGCTCGAGCATCGCACGGGCATCCTTGTACAGCTCGCTGGCCTGGGTACCGACGATCCCGTCGGTGAGGATCGCCGGGAACTTGCCGGCCAGCTCCCAGGCCTGGAAGAACGGCGTCCAGTCGATGTAGTCGACCAGTTCGGCCAGGGGATAGTCGTCGAACACGTGCAGGCCGGGCCGATTCGGTGCCGGTGGAGTGTAGTTGTCCCAGCCGCCCTGGAATTTCTGCGCGCGCGCATGTTCCAGTGTGACCAGGCGCTTGGCGTCGCCCCGGTTGCGGTGGCGTGCACGGATTTCGGCATAGTCGGCTTCGTTGGCGGCAACGAAGGCCTCGCGCAGATCACGCGAGATCAGCGACTGCGCCACGCCAACCGCGCGCGACGCATCCTTCACCCACACCGTCGGCGCCTTGTAGTGCGGGTCGATCTTCAGCGCGGTATGCGCACGCGAAGTGGTCGCGCCCCCGATCAGCAGCGGCAGGTCGAAGCCCTGGCGCTCCATCTCGCGGGCGACGTGGCTCATCTCCTCCAGGGACGGGGTGATCAGCCCGGACAGGCCGATCAGGTCTGCGTTGTGCTCGCGGGCAGCATCGAGGATCTTCTGCGCCGGAACCATCACGCCGAGATCGACCACGTCGAAGTTGTTGCAGGCCAGTACGACGCCGACGATATTCTTGCCGATGTCATGCACATCGCCCTTCACCGTGGCCATGATGATCTTGCCGTTGCTCTTGGCGGTGTCACCGCTGCGCGCCTTTTCCGCTTCGATGTAAGGCAGCAGGTAGGCCACGGCCTTCTTCATCACGCGCGCGGATTTCACCACCTGTGGCAGGAACATCTTGCCGGCGCCGAACAGGTCGCCGACGATGTTCATGCCGTCCATAAGCGGTCCTTCGATCACGTCCAGCGGGCGGCTGGAGGCCTGCCGGGCCAGTTCGGTGTCTTCCTCGACGAAGGCATCCAGGCCGTGTACCAGGGCATGTGCCAAGCGCTGTGCCACCGGCTTGTCGCGCCAGGCCAGATCTTCGGTCTTCGCCGCGCCTTTCTTGCCCTTGTAGCGCTCGGCGATCTCCAGCAGGCGCTCGGTGGCATCGCCTCGGCGGTTGAGGATCACGTCCTCGACACGCTCGCGCAGGTCCGGCTCCAGTTCGTCGTAGATCGGCATCGCGCCGGCGTTGACGATGCCCATGTCCATGCCGGCGGCGATCGCGTGGTACAGGAACACCGAATGGATGGCCTGGCGCACGGTTTCGTTGCCTCGGAACGAGAACGAGACGTTGGAGACGCCGCCGGAGACATGGCAGTGCGGAAGGGTCTGCTTGATGATGCGGGTGGCTTCGATGAAGTCCACCGCGTAGTTGTCGTGCTCTTCAATGCCGGTGGCGACGGCGAAGATGTTCGGGTCGAAGATGATGTCCTGCGGCGGGAAGCCGATCTCGTCGACCAGGATGCGGTAGGCGCGTGTGCAGATCTCGACCTTGCGCGCACAGGTGTCTGCCTGCCCGGCCTCGTCAAACGCCATCACCACTGCCGCGGCACCATAGCGCAGCACCTTGCGCGCGTGCTCGCGGAACGGCGCTTCGCCTTCCTTCAGCGAGATCGAGTTGACCACGCTCTTGCCCTGCAGGCATTTCAGGCCGGCCTCGATCACGCTCCACTTGGAGGAGTCGACCATCACCGGGATGCGCGCGATGTCCGGCTCGGACATGATCAGGTTGAGGTAGCGCGTCATCGCCGCTTCCGAATCGATCAGGCCCTCGTCCATGTTGACGTCGAGGATCTGCGCGCCGCTGGCCACCTGCTGGCGGGCCACGTCCACCGCCTCCTCGTAGCGGCCTTCCTTGATCAGCTTGCGGAACTGCGCGCTGCCGGTGACGTTGGTGCGTTCGCCGACATTGATGAACAGCAGGTCCGGGGTGATGACCAGAGGTTCCAGGCCGGACAGGCGGGTAGGGCGGACAGGCGTCATGGCAGGCGTCGGCTCAACAGCAGTAGGGCGGGAAGTGCGGGACAGTGGCGGCAACGTTCATGCGGCCTGCTCCCGGGTGCCGGGCAGTGCGCGCGGCGGCAGTCCGGCCACGGCATTGGCAATTGCACGGATATGCTCGGGGGTGGAGCCACAGCAGCCGCCGACCAGGTTCAACAGGCCATCCTCGGCGAAGCCGCGCAGGGTGGTGGCCATCTCTTCAGGGGTTTCGTCGTACTCGCCGAACGCGTTGGGCAGGCCTGCATTGGGGTGGGCGCTGACGTAACAGTCGGCGACCTGCGAGAGGGTTTCCACATGCGGGCGCATCGCATCGGCACCCAGCGCGCAGTTCAAGCCGATCGACAACGGCCGGGCGTGGGCGAGAGATGCGTGGAAGGCCTCGGCGGTCTGCCCGGACAGGGTGCGACCGGAAGCGTCGGTGATGGTGCCGGAGATCATCACCGGCAGCCGCGCGCTGCGCGCATCGAACGCTTCCTCCAGCGCATACAGCGCGGCCTTGGCGTTGAGCGTGTCGAAGATGGTCTCGACCATGAGGGTGTCGGCGCCGCCGTCGATCAGGCCCTCGATGGCTTCGCGGTAGGTGTCGCGCAGCTCGTCGAAGCTGGTGTTGCGGAAGCCGGGATCGTTGACGTCAGGGCTGATCGAAGCGGTGCGGCTGGTCGGGCCGATCACCCCGATCACGAAGCGCGGCTTGCCCGGGGTGGTTGCGGCCACTGCATCACAGCACGTGCGCGCGACCGCAGCGCCGGCCTTGTTCAACTCGTACACCAGGTGCTCGAGATGGTAGTCGGCCTGGCTGACCGAGGTTGCATTGAAGGTGTTGGTTTCGACCAGGTCCGCACCGGCCTCGAGGTAGGCGGTGTGGATGTCGGCGACGATCTGCGGCCGGGTCAACAGCAGCAGATCGTTGTTGCCCTTCAGGTCATGGCCTTCCGGTGTGGCGTGATCGCAGCCGGAGCCATGCAGATGGTCATAGCCACCGGCGAAGCGTTCGCCACGGTAATCGTCTTCCTGCAGGCCGTGGCGCTGGATCATCGTGCCCATCGCACCATCGATGATCAGGATCCGCTCGCGCAGGGCGTCGAGCAGGGCGTTGGCACGATCTGGATGCAACCAGGGCAGGGCGGGCATGGCGGTCTCGGGCTCAGGGCTTGTTGGCGATCAGCGAAATCACTTCGAAGTGCGGCGGACGCTTCTCGCGGGTGACCGTCTCCAGGCTGGACACCTGCAGGCCGGCCTTGTCGACGAACCTGCGCAGTTCCTTGTCGCTGAAGCCGAGGTTGACGTGGCCATAGGCCTCCACGGCCGCCTTGTGCTCGTGCCGGGCCAGGCTGCACAGCAGCAGGCGGCCACCCGGTCGCAGTACGCGCGCGGCTTCGGTCACTGCCTGCGCCGGTTTGCTGGCGTAGGTCAACGCGTGCATCAGCACGACCAGATCGAAGCTGCTGTCCTTGAACGGCAGGGCATGCATGTCGCCCTCGCGCACTTCCACGTTGGGCAGGCGGCGCAGGCGTTCACTGGCGGCGGCAACCACGCGCGCGCTGGTGTCGATGCAGATGTAGCGCTTGGCATGCGGGGCAACCAGTTCGGCCAGCACGCCATCACCAGAGGCGATATCCAGCACGTCGCCGGTCTCAAGCAGCGGCAGCGCGGTGCGGGCCAGCGCTTCCCAGGTGCGCCCTGGCGAGTAGTGGCGTTCCATGTCGCCGGCCACGCTGTCGGCCCAGTTCTGGTCGGAGGCGCGGTGGGCCAGCACGGCGGCCACGCGTTCAGCGTCCTGGCGCAGCAGCGGGTCATCGCTTCCGTTGCTCAAGGCATGCCACAATGCACGCTGCGCGGGGTCCAGCTGGGCCTCGTCGAAGCGGTAGTAGGCCGACACGCCGGCACGGCGGTCGCGGACCAGGCCGGCTTCCTTCAGGCGTGCCAGGTGGGTGGACACGCGCGGCTGCGCCAGCCGGGTGATCGCCGACAGTTCGGCCACGGTCAGTTCCTCCTGCTCCAGCAGCGCCAGCAGGCGCACGCGAGTGGCATCGGCGAACACCTTCAGGCGGGTCGACCAGTCTTCCAGATCCATAAACATCTACCTATCGCGATATAGAGATATATTCGCTGAAGGGGCTGTCGCGGTCAAGTCGCCAGCGTACGGAAACTGCCGGGCCCCGGTACAATCGGAGCACCTGGGCGCGCCGTATGCGGCCCATAACTTCATGTACCCGGGAGGGTGTTGTGGATTTCAGCTTTACCGAAGAGCAGTTGATGCTGCAGGACGTTGCGCGGCGCATCGCGCAGGAAAAGATCGCCCCCAGTGCGGAGCATCATGACCGCACCGGCGAGTTCCCGCTGGACAACATCCGCCTGCTGGGCGAGAACGGCCTGATGGGCATTGAAGTGCCGACCGAATACGGCGGTGCGGGCATGGACCCGGTTGCGTACGTGCTGGCGATGGTGGAGGTCGCCGCCGCCGACGCAGCCCATTCGACCATCATGTCGGTCAACAATTCGCTGTTCTGCAACGGCATCCTGACCCACGGTACCGAGCAGCAGAAGCAGACCTACGTACGTGCCATCGCCGAAGGCGCGGCCATCGGCGCGTTCGCGCTGACCGAGCCGCAGTCCGGTTCCGATGCCACCGCCATGCGCTGCCGCGCGGTGAAGCAGGCCGACGGCACCTTCGTCATCAATGGCAAGAAGAGCTGGATCACCTCCGGTCCGGTGGCCAAGTACATCGTGCTGTTCGCGATGAGCGAGCCGGACAAGGCCGCGCGCGGCATCACCGCCTTCATCATCGATACCGACAAGGCCGGTTTCGGTCGTGGCAAGACCGAGCCCAAGCTGGGCATCCGCGCCTCGGCCACCTGCGAGATCGAGTTCAACGATTACGTAGCGCAGGCCGAAGACGTGCTGGGCCAGGAAGGCGAGGGATTCAAGATCGCCATGAGCGTGCTCGATGCCGGTCGCATCGGCATCGCTTCGCAGGCCATCGGCATCGCCCGTGCCGCCTATGAAGCGACGATTGAATACGTCAAGGAGCGCAGGGCATTCGGCGCGGCCATCGGTACCTTCCAGATGACCCAGGCCAAGATTGCCGACATGAAGTGCAAGCTGGACGCAGCGCTGCTGCTGACCCTGCGCGCGGCGTGGGTGAAGGGCCAGGGCAAGCGTTTCAGCAATGAGGCTGCCATTGCCAAGCTGACCGCCTCTGAGGCGGCGATGTGGATTACCCACCAGGCGGTGCAGATCCACGGCGGCATGGGGTATTCCAAGGAAATGCCGCTGGAGCGCTACTTCCGTGATGCCAAGATCACCGAGATCTACGAAGGTACTTCGGAGATCCAGCGCCTGGTGATCGCCCGCAACGAAACCGGGCTGCGCTGAGTCGCAGGGCCGCGCCGCCGCAATGGTGGCGCGGCGGTAGGTCCACGCCACGCGTGGAT
>NZ_JBHHMJ010000291.1:0-318 GCF_042136455.1 Stenotrophomonas sp. 3diitr2024 | reverse complement strand
TTCTGCATCATCCGGATGTTGACGCAGATCTGCATCTGCTGCTCCTTCACATCCGCCTGCGGATTGAACACGAACACCTTGAAGGCGGACTCCAGGCTGAAGTCCAGCGCCTTGCCGCTCCAGCCGTCGGCTCCTTTGGTTGGCTTGGCCACGTCAAAGCGGCGCTCGCCATAGTCAACTTCCACCTGCAGGCCCGGCATATCGCCATCGAGGACGCCACCAAGGGTCACGACAAGGTCACCACCTTCAACCTGGAGCCGACCGGCAAGGGCGGTCGCAACGTCAAGATCACCCAGGACTACTCGGTGAAGTACGGCT
>NZ_JBHHMJ010000287.1:0-364 GCF_042136455.1 Stenotrophomonas sp. 3diitr2024 | reverse complement strand
CTGCAGGGCGAGCTGAACGATGTGATGCGCCTGAGCGCGCGTGCCGACCAGCTGCAGAAGTATCTGCAGCTGCTGGACTGACCCTTGAGGGGCAAACCCTCTGACTGCACAAGGATGTAAGACATGCCAACCAACATCGACACCGGCTGACGCTCGGTCGGCAGGTTGTTGGAACCCAGGCCGAACGGATCGGAGGCGCTGATGCCGTCGATGCGGATGGCGTTGTAACGGGTGTTCTGGCCGCCGGCCGCCTGGACCATGACAGCGAGGGCCTGCTGCTGCTGACCGACAACGGCACGCTGGCGCACAAGCTCACCGACCCCAGGCACAAGGCCGACAAGACCTACTGGGTGCAGGTGGAAGG
>NZ_JBHHMJ010000283.1:0-310 GCF_042136455.1 Stenotrophomonas sp. 3diitr2024 | reverse complement strand
TCCTTGCCTGCCCCCTTGATGTCCAGGGGAATGCGGACATCCGGAAGAAGCTGCCCAGCAGGACCTCCCAGCGCGTTCACGTCGATACTTCTTTTCCGCCGGATGCCTGCGTGGTTCATTGTGCGACACGCAGGTGGTGATCATCTGCAGGCTGATCGCATGCGGGCTGTCCGGCTCGCCGGCATAGCGCGGCGCGTCATGCAGGGCCACCCCCACCGACTCGGCGGTCCATTCCGGCAGCGCGGCCAGCAGCTCGCGGGCCTTGCCCAGCGCCACCTCGGCACCGGCCTTGAAGTGTTTGGCCACCGCC
>NZ_JBHHMJ010000280.1:0-313 GCF_042136455.1 Stenotrophomonas sp. 3diitr2024 | reverse complement strand
TTCTGCCTCCGCTTCCCGGGCCACTGCAGGTGGCCGGGCGGGACGTCGATACGCCAAGGCTGGTGGTGCGTGGCCCATGGCTGTTGTTGCTGTGGCGTGAGGATCGGCGCCGCCGGCGAACTGTCCGCACTGTTCGGACCGAAGGCCATCGACGCCGACAAGCGCATGCGCGTGCACCGTTTGCGCGCACGCACCGAGGCACACATACTTTGCGGCTTCACCCCTATCCTGATTTGCCTCCATGGGCTCCAGCGCTTCCACCGACATTAAGGCTCCCGCTCCCAAGGTAACAATGAGCGACAGGCGATCACTT
>NZ_JBHHMJ010000277.1:0-3563 GCF_042136455.1 Stenotrophomonas sp. 3diitr2024 | reverse complement strand
GCTTCCACTGCGCCACCGCTGGCGGCCGGAGTGGCCGGAGCGGCCGCCGCAGCGGCGGCCGGGGCCGGCGCGCGCTGGGTGGCGGCAGCCGGGGCAGCGGACTTGGCCGGTGCCGGTGCGGCGGCGGCCGGCGCGGCGGCTTCGCCTTCGGCCACTTCGATCAGCGCCACGACCTTGCCTTCGGACAGGCTGTCGCCCACCTTGACCTTCAGTTCCTTGACCACGCCTGCCACCGAGGACGGCACTTCCATCGTCGCCTTGTCGCTTTCCAGCGTCACCAGGCCCTGGTCCTTCTTGACCGTGTCGCCGACGGCGACAAGCACCTCGATTACCGGGATATCGCTGTAGTCACCGATATCGGGGACAAGTGCTTCCTTGATTTCGGCCATGGGGATAACTCCGGCAATCTGGTGTAGGGAAACGTCTATTGTGCGGCCAGCGGGGTCCAGCGCCAACCGTTACAGGTGTTTTCAGTACGCACGCAGCCGGGACAGGCTGTTGCCCACGGGTCCCGGCCGCGACCAGTCGGTAGCGTATTGTCCGGACGATGTCCGCTTCATGTCGCCAGTGCGTCTGCAACCGGCTGCCAGGCCTGGCGCAGGCGCGGCAACGACCACGCCGCATTGGCCGGGCTGGTCGAGGGCAATGCAACCACCTGTGGCGGGGCCTCCAGCTGCGGCAGCACCCAGCGCTGGAACGCCTGCCATGATGCACCGCCATTGCAGCCGATCAGCGTCAGCTCAGGCAACGTGGCGATCAGTTCCGGCAGTGCATTGGCCACTTCCGTGCCACGCACGATGTCCGCATCCAGGCTGCCTCGGCGCTCGCAGCGACCGATCACATCCCACAGACCGATGCCCGCGGCATTCAATGCCTGCAGCCGCGCGGCGTAGGCCAGATCCGCGTCGAAACCACAGATGTCGGCCATCAGCGGCCAGAAGCGGTTGCGCGGATGGGCGTAATAGCGCTGCTCCTGCAGGGACGCCACGCCCGGCATCGAGCCCAGCAGCAGCACCCGGCACTCCAGGTTCACCTGCGCTTGCAGGCCAATGCACAACGTTGCTGTGCTCACATCTTCTCCAACTGCATGAATGTCCCCGAGCGCCAGAAACCCCATGAATACAGGCGTTCCGTACCCGTCGCTGAACAAGGAAAACTATTTTTTAACGTGCGTCGGATTCGATTCATGTTGGGGCGACTACGGTGTGCTCGCCCCGCAACCGGGGGCCCAAAACAAGAAACATTAGGAGATACCCCCATGCGCTCCATCCGTATCCTGAGTCTCGCCCTGCTGACCTCCGCCGCCTTCGCGCCGGCCGCTTTCGCCCAGGACAGCAGCAGCACCGACACCGCGTCGGGCAAGCATTTTGCCGTTGTTGGCGGCATCTCGCTGCTGGAACCGAAGAACGACCCGATCTCCGGCGTGAAGAAGACCGATGGTGGCCCGGCGCCGACCGTCAGCTTCAGCTACTACATCAACGACAACTGGGCCGTTGAACTGTGGGGCGCCGCCGACAAGTTCGACAACAAGTTCAAGGGCCCGAACAACGCCCGCCTCGGCTCGGTCGAGCAGCAGCCGGTCGCGCTGAGCGGCCAGTACCACTTCGGCCAGGCTGACAACGTGTTCCGTCCGTTCGTGGGCGTCGGCTACTACCAGTCGAGCTTCAGCAACGAGAAGCTGGGCAACGGCGCTGACACCGACATCCGCTTCAAGGATGCCAAGGGCGTGATCGGCACCGTCGGCGTCGACATGAACATCAACTCCACCTGGTTCGCCCGTGCTGACGCCCGCTACATGCGCGCCCGCCCGGACATCAAGGTTGGCGGCGAGAAGATCGGCGAAGCCAAGATGGATCCGTGGACCGTCGGCTTCGGCATCGGCGCCCGCTTCTGATCCAGGCTGCACCTGCTTCACTGATGCAACGCGACGGGCCCTTCGGGGCCCGTCGTCGTTTCCGTCACCGGCGTTCTGTAGAGTCGAGCCCATGCTCGACTGCCTTTTTGTAGAGTCGAGCCAAGCCCCCTATCCCGAGTCGAGCGGCGGGCTCCGCGCGCATTGCGATGCGTTACGTTCAATGGCGCCCACGGTCAATGGTGGCGCGGCTCGGATCTACAGACACAGGACGCGGAGACACGATGGACGACGTCGACCTGCTGGTGATCGGTGGCGGCATCAACGGTGCCGGCATCGCCCGTGACGCCAGCGGCCGCGGCCTGCGCGTGCTGCTGTGCGAGCAGCACGACCTTGCCGCGCATACTTCCAGCGCCAGCAGCAAGCTGATCCACGGCGGCCTGCGCTACCTGGAACAGGGCGAGCTCGGGCTGGTGCGCAAGGCGCTGGGCGAACGCGAGGTGGTACGCCGGCAGGCGCCCCATCTGGTCCATCCATTGCGCTTCGTGCTGCCGTGGGAACCCCATCTGCGCCCACGCTGGATGCTACGCGCGGGACTGTGGCTGTATGACCACCTGGGCCGTCGCAGCCCGGCATTTCCCGCCTCGCGCGCCCTGGACCTTCAGCGCGATCCGCTCGGCCCCTGGCTTTCCCCGGATCTGCGGCAGGCCTTCAGCTACGCCGACGCGCAGGTCGATGACGCGCGACTGGTGCTGCTCAACGCCCTGGATGCCGCGCAGCGGGGCGCACAGGTGCGTGTGCGCAGCCGCTGCATCGACCTGCAGCCCTTGCAGGGCCGGTGGCAGGCGGTGCTGGAATCCGCTGATGGCCAGCAGCAGGTGACCGCGCGCGCCGTCGCCAATGCGGCAGGGCCGTGGGCCGGCGGCCTGCTGGAACGGATGGAGGCACGCAGTGGCGGCCCCGCGCTGCGGCTGGTACAAGGCAGCCACATCGTCCTGCGCCGGCCCTGGCCCGATGACAGCGCGTGCCTGCTGCAGCAACCCGATGGACGCGTGGTGTTCCTGTTGCCCTTCGCCCACGACCACCTGCTGGTTGGCACCACCGACACCGACTATCGCGGCGACCCGGCGCGCTGCAGCGTGCTGCCTTCAGAGGTGGCGTACCTGTGCGAAGCGGCCAATCGCTACCTGCATGAACCCATCGCGCCGGAAGATGTGGTCTGGCAGTTCGCCGGTGTCCGCCCGCTGCTGGCTGATCCCGATCCGCGCGCGGCAAGACTCAGCCGCGATTACCGCCTGCAGCTGCAGGTGGACCCGGCACCGGCGCTGCATGTGCTGGGCGGCAAGCTGACCACCTACCGGGTCCTGGCCGAGGAAGCGCTGGAGCTGCTGCGGTCCGCCCTGCCGCAGATGGGAGCGGCGTGGACAGCAAACGGAGACCCGCTGCCAGGCAGCGACTGGGGCGACGCCGCGCAGGCGGGCGCGCATCTGCAGGTATCGGCACCCTGGTTGCCCGCAGGTATCGCGCGACGCTGGGCCGGGGCCTATGGCAGTCGCAGCGCGGAACTGCTGCAGGGTGTACGGGGCCTGCACGATCTTGGCGAGGCGTTTGGCGGCGGCCTGCTCGACTACGAAGACCTGATGGATCCGGCTGACACTCGGCAGGTGCATGACGCCGATGTGCTGACCCTGCTGTCGCGCCAGGACCGGCT
>NZ_JBHHMJ010000258.1:0-1404 GCF_042136455.1 Stenotrophomonas sp. 3diitr2024 | reverse complement strand
CGCTGGCCGGCATCCCCGTGCGGTGGGATCATTGCGGTTGCCGGCCAGCGGCCGGCACTACCGGTCCAGCGTTTCCCAGGGGAACCGCGGCAGGGCGTCCACCGCCTGTTCCAGGCGCCGTGACCAGTTCTGGTGGATATCGGCGTACAGCGCTGAATCCGCGCCCAGCCGCAGTTGCTGGCCGATGCGCAGTTCACCGTCGCGCAGCAGCGCCAGGTCGATCGGCAGGCCTACCGACAGATTGGAACGGATGGTGGAGTCCAACGAGACGATCGCCGTGCGGGCGGCATCCTCCAGGCGCGTGGCGGGGCTGAGGATGCGGTCGAGGATCGGCTTGCCGTACTTGGATTCACCGATCTGCAGGTAGGGCGTCTCCGGTGAGGCGGCGATGGCGTTGCCGAGCGGGTAGATCATGTACAGCCCAGGCCGCTCACCGGCAATCTGGCCGCCGAAGATCAGCGTGGCCTGGGTATTGACCCCATCGTGGCCATGTTCACTGTGGCTGCTGTGCACCTGGCTGTCCACCAGCAACTGGCCAACGTACGCGGCGGCCTCGAAAAGGTGAGTCATGTCGCGCAGGTTGGGTGAGCGCCGTTCGTCGGCATCGCGCCCCAGGCGCGACACCAGCAACTGGGTGGTGGCCAGGTTGCCAGCCGCCATCAGCACGTAGGCTGCCTGGCCGGGATATTCGAACACGTGCAGCTTGCGATGCACGCGTACATCGTCCAGCGAGGCATTGGTCCGGGTGTCGGCAGCGAAGACCAGGCCCTCGTCCACCTCGATTCCAACGCAATAGGTCATGTCGGTGCCCTATCATGTGCGTCCCGGATTGTAGGCAGGCCGCCGTGACGACGGCATGTCCACGCCCCCATCGCTGCCACCTGAACCGCATGACGACCGTGCTCCTGAGCCTGGGCAGCAATGTCCAGCCCCGCCGCTACCTCCACGCCGCGGTGGCGGCCCTGCGCGAGCGCTTCGGCGCGCTGCAGGTCTCGCAGGCCTACCGTACCGCCGCGGTCGGCTTCGACGGCCCGGCCTTCCTCAACAACGCGGTGGCGATCGAGACGGACTTGCCGCTGCAGGAACTGGACGACTGGCTGCATGCGCTGGAAGACGCGCACGGCCGCGACCGCAGCGGGCCGCGCTTCTCCGACCGGACCCTGGATATCGACGTGGTGTTCTACGGCGACCTGGTGGTGGAAGGTCCCGGCCACCTGCGCATTCCCCGTCCCGAACTGAAGCATGCCTTCGTGCTGAAGCCGCTGGCCGATATCGCGCCCGACTTCATCGATCCGGTCAGCGGGCTGGACCTGGCCACGCTGTGGCGCGCGCACGCGCAGTTTGGCGAGGCGTTCGAGGTGGTTGACCTGGATTGATGGAGGTTGCCGGCCAGCGGCCGGCACT
>NZ_JBHHMJ010000253.1:0-24903 GCF_042136455.1 Stenotrophomonas sp. 3diitr2024 | reverse complement strand
CCAACCAACCCACGGAACGCACGCTGTTGCTGTTGCGTCTGATGTTGCCGGCCAGCGGCCGGCACTACCGGAAGGCGTGCTCAGATCGTCTCGCCAAACGCCTTGGCCAGGTTCCGGTAGGCCTTCTTCTGCGCCTCGTCGGTCGCGGCCGGGGCCACGATCTCGATCTCGACGATCTGGTCGCCATCCGGATTGCCCGGCAGGCCACGCCCGCGCAGGCGCAGCTTGCGCCCGGCATCGGAGTCGGCCGGGATCTTCAGTTCCACCGCGCCGCCCAGGGTCGGCACGCTGATGCTGGTGCCCAGCGCGGCCTGCCACGGCGTGACCGGCAGGGTGTAGAGGATGTTGCGGCCATCGACCTCGAACTGCGGGTGTGCGGCGTACTCCACTTCCAGCAGCAGGTTGCCGCCATGGTTGCCCTGCCCCGCCAGGCGGATCACCTGGCCCGGACGGATGCCCTTGGGCACGCGCACGTCCAGCTGCTTGCCGTTGACGGTGATGCGCAGGCTGTCGCCGCTGTAGGCCGCTTCCAGCGGTACCGACAGCTTGGCGCGGGTGTCGCGGTTGGGCGCATGGCCCTGGCTGCTGAATCCCGGGCCAGGGCCGGCACCGCCGCGCTGGCGCGCGAACAGGCTTTCGAAGAAGTCGCTGAAGCCGCCGTTGGCGCCACCACCCCCGAACACTTCCTCGAAGTTGAAACCACCGGCGCCGCCGTAGTTCGGCGGCACGTTGAACTCCTCGCCCGGGCGATAGCCCTGAGCGCGCAGCTGGTCGTAGGCTGCACGCTTTTCCGGGTCGCGCAGCGCCTCATAGGCCTCGTTGACCGCCTTGAACTTGTCTTCGGCCCCGGCCTCCTTGCTGACGTCCGGGTGGTACTTGCGTGCCAGCCGGCGGTAGGCGGTCTTGATCTCCGCCTCGCCCGCGCTCGGTTCCACCCCCAGGGTGGCGTAGTAATCCTTGAATTCCATCCAGCTACCTCGATCTGCTTCGGCCGCGCCGGTGGCGCCGCCCCGGGTTCATTCTACGCGCCGGCGATGCTACGCCGTCGCTCGTGCGGCCCCGGTGAGGCCGACTGATCCTGCGCAATGCGGTTGCCATCGCCCTGCCCCAGGCTATGGCTGGAAGCCCGCTCCGCAAAGCCTGAAGATGGGCCCTGCACGCCGGTTTTCCAATGTCTTGACGTCCCTGTCCCATCCGGCCCACTACGCTGCCCCAGCAAGGAGTTCCCCATGACCATCCATGTCGGCGACCGCATTCCGGAAGTCACCCTCAAGCGCATCCGCGAGGGCATTGAAACGCTCGATACGCATTCGCTGTTCGACGCGCGCAAGGTGGTGCTGTTCGCCGTGCCCGGCGCGTTCACGCCGACGTGCTCGGCCCGTCACCTGCCCGGCTACGTCGAGAAATTCGAGGCCTTCCGCCAGCGCGGCATCGATGTCTACTGCATGGCCGTCAACGACCCGTTCGTGATGAAGGCCTGGGCCGCCGATCAGCACGTGCCCGACGGCCTGCTGATGCTGTCCGACGGCAATGCCGAACTGACCCGTGCGCTCGGCCTGGAGCTCGACGCCAGTGCCTCGGGCATGGGCATCCGCTCGCGCCGTTTCGCCCTGTTCGTGGTCGACGGCGTGGTCCGCGCCGCCTGGGTTGAACAGCCCGGTCAATTCGAAGTGTCTTCGGCCGACTACGTGCTGGAGCACCTGCCCACCTGATCTCCCACCGCAAGAGGAAACGGCCAGCCATGTCCAGCAAGCCAGCCAAAGCCCCCAAGCCCACCGCGCAGATTCCCGGCATCAGCGAGCGCACGGCCCTGCGCGAGCGTGCCCGGCGCAACATCGAGGATGGTGCGATCACCGACAGCTACAGCGCCGACCGCAAGGTGGTGATCAAGCTGCTCAACGACGCACTGGCCACCGAGTACGTGTGCGTGCTGCGCTACTACCGGCACTACTTCATGGCCAAGGGCATGCTGGCCGACGCGGTGAAAGCTGAATTCCTTGAACATGCACAGCAGGAACAGGCGCATGCCGGCAAGCTGGCCGAGCGCATCGTGCAGCTCGGCGGCGAGCCCGACTTCAACCCGGATACGCTGACCGCGCGCTCGCATGCCGAATACAAGGAAGGCAGCGACCTGCGCGACATGGTCCGCGAGAACCTGGTGGCCGAACGCATCGCCATCGACAGCTACCGCGAGATGATCAACTTCATCGGCGACCGCGATACCACCACCAAGCGCATCCTCGAAGAGATCCTGGCACAGGAAGAGGAACACGCCGACGAGTTCGCCGATCTGCTGGATGGGTGGATCGGGGAGTGATCCGGTAGATGCCCACCCTGGTGGGCGCCTTTGCCGCGTGCCAACCAAGGTTGGCACCTACCAGAGCACGGCGGTGTCGTTGGCGCTGGACCGCGCGCCGCGCATGGCCCGGCGCCTACCGGAGGACAGTGAACCGTACCTGCGTCCACGCGCCGTCTGCGGCCAAGGCGGTCAGGGTATGCGCACCGGGATCGGCGAACTCGCGCTGCATCAACTGCGCGCCGTGGGTCTGCGCGATCCAGCGGCCGTCCAGCAACCAGTCCACCGCCTGCTCGCTGCCCAGCGCGCGCAGCTGCAGGCGCACGCCGTGTTCCGAATTAGGCGCGCGCGCCAGCGTGGCGCCGTCATTGAGCCCGTCCACATGCAGCGCGACGCTGGCCTCGCGCCCGTCGTCGCGGCAGTCTGGCGACAGTCCCGGCAACTGCGAAGCCTCGCGCGTGGCCTTGGGCAGCCACGGTGACAGCAACGCCGGCCAGCGCGCGATCTCGCGGGCGACTTCTTCGTGCGGCAAGCGGCAATCGGCAGACACGCGCAGTCCGCTGCGGGCATCGGCCAGGTAACGCTGCCGGCCCGGCTGCCAGCGCCGCGCCTCGCGTTCGGGGAAGGTCGGCGGTGCGGCGCCATCGAGCAGGTAGGCTGGCATCCGCCGCTGGCACAGTGCGGCCGGCAGTCCCTCGGCACGTTCGCCAGTGGGCCAGCAGATGTCTTCCTGGCTGACACTGGCCGGCATCGGCGCGGCCGCCGAATCACCACGCTGGCGCGGCAGGCTGTCCACCACTTCGAACATCAGCGGCAGCGCGGTGACCGCGCCGTACTGGCCCGGCAACGGAGTACCGTCCGGCCGGCCCACCCACACGCCCACCGTGTAGTGGCGGGTACTGCCGATCGCCCATGCATCGCGGTACCCGTAACTGGTGCCGGTCTTCCACGCCACGCGCGGGCGGCCACCGACATCGAACGTCCCGGCGCTGTATCCCGGGCGCGGGTTTGATTCGAGCATCTCGCGCACGATCCAGCTGGCGCCCGGCGAGGCCAGGCGCCGCTCGATCATCGGCTCGTCGTCGGTGTAACGCACGCGGCCGGCGATACCGCTCCGGTTGAAGGCGGCGAACGCGCCGACCAGGTCTTCCAGACGCGCGCCGGTGCCGCCCAGGATCAGCGACAGGTTGGGCGAACTGCCCGGCGGGAAGCGCAGCTGGATCCCGGCGTGCGACAGGCGGGCAGCGAAGCGCGCCGCGCCGACCCGCTGCAGCAGATCCACCGACGGCACGTTGAGCGACAGCCGCAATGCGCTGGTGGCACCGATGGGCCCATTGAAGGCCATGTCGAAGTTGCCGGGGCGGTAGCTGCCGAAACTCTGCGGTGCATCGACCAGCAGGCTTTCCGAATGGATCAGGCCATCGTCCAGCGCCATCGCGTACAGGAACGGCTTGAGCGTGGAGCCTGGCGAACGCCAGGCCTGCACCATGTCCACGTGACCCAGCCGCTGGCGGTCACCGAAGGACAATGTACCGACATAGGCGCGTGCCTGCAGGGTCCGGTTGTCGACCACCAGCAGGGCCGCCGAGGTACGCTCGGGCAGCGTCGAGAAATAGCTGGCCACGCGCTCTTCCAGCGTACGCTGCAGGCCGATGTCGATGCTGCTCTGGATGCGTGCCTGGCCCGGATGCGCCGAGTGCAGGCGCTGCGCCAGCAGCGCGGCGTGCAAGGGAGGGCGCAGCGAACGCGCCACCACGTTCTCGACGCGCGCATCCTCCACTTCTTCCGGTGTCCACGCGCCCAGCTCGGCCATGCGTGACAGCACCTTGTCGCGCGCCTTCTGCGCAGCTTCCGGATGGCGGTCCGGGCGCAGCCGGCTGGGCGCCTGTGGCAGCACCGCCAGCAGCGCAGCCTCGGCATGCGACAGCTGCGCCGCCGGCTTGCCCAGATAGGCCCAGCTGGCCGCTTCCACGCCTTCGATGGTGCCGCCGTAGGGTGCACGCTCCAGGTACAGGGCCAGGATCTGCTGCTTGCTCAGGTGCACCTCAAGCTGCACCGCACGCAGCATCTGCTTCAGCTTGCCCCACGGGGTGCGTGAGTGCGGATCGAGAATGCGCGCGACCTGCATGGTCAGGGTCGAACCGCCGGACACGATGCGGCCGCCGCGCAGCAGCTGGCCGCTGGCCCGCAGGATCGCCAGCGGGTTGATGCCCGGATGGCGCCAGAACCAGCGGTCTTCATAGGTCAGCAACGCCTGCAGGTACAGCGGTGAGACGCTGTCGATCGAGGCCGGATAGCGCCACACGCCCTCGGCATCGGCAAACGCGCGCAATGGCGTGCCGTCGGCAGCCACCACCAGGGTGCTGGTATCACGCTGCTTCGGCAGCGGCGGCGGGAAGGCGAAATCCAGCACCAGCAGCAGCGCCAGCGTGGCGGCCGTGCCCCAGCGCAGCCACGGCCACAGTGGCCGCAGCCGGCGGCGCAGGGCTGCCAGCCGGTTCGTCATCGTGTTCTTCATTGCGGGTTGCCAGCAGGACGGGCCGCGCCGTCGCGGCCCGTCCGCGCGGTCACGGCTGTACCACCGTGATCGTGGTCGGGTTGCTGCGGCCGACGCCGCGCAGCTGCGGCCGGTACATGTCCTCCACCAGCGGCGGCGGCACCGAGTAGGTTCCCGGCGTCACCGCGCGGACCAGGTAGAACACGTTGGCCTTGCTGCCACGCGAGAGCTTCAGCGCGGCCACGTAGCGGTCGTCGCGGAACTCCTCGTGCTTGGTATCGGCGGCCTCACCACGGTCGCTGATGGTGATGCCATCGACCACCACGTCGGCCCACTGCTTGGCATCGCCCAGGTTGAAGTTCTCGATCTCCAGGCCCGCCGGCAGCAGGTCGGTCAGCAGTGCATCGGGCATCGTGGTGTCGGCGGTGACGGTGACGCGCACGATCAGCGCTTCGCCTTCCTTCAGCGGGCGCGGCGACCACGGCTTGCCATCGGTGCCGTAATAACTGCGCTCGACGCCCAGCACGCTGTTGTCCGGTGCCGGTGCGCTGCGCGGGATGCCGGCCACATCAATGCTGGCGAACATCGGCGGCTGCCCCTGCGGGGTGAAGCGCACGCCGCTGGCCAGCTCGCTGGCGCTGAAGTTGCGGCCGAACAGCTTGCGCTCGCCAATGGCTTCGGTGCTGCCACCGATCACCAGCTCACCGGCCACCAGCGCCTTCTGGTTGGCGGCCAGGGCCTTGCCGAGGCGGGCAATCGCCACCTGTTCCTGCGTGCTCAGCCACATCCAGCCGGCATTGCGGCGCGCATCCAGGCCACGACCGAGGTCGACCGCGCGCGCGTCCCAGGCCGGCCTGGCCAGCTTGTTCTCGTGGGTCAGCGCGATCATCAGCGCGTCATCGCGGATCGCGCTGCCGTAGTCGCCGAAGTACGACGGGCGCTCGCTGCTGGACTTGGCGAAGGCCGCCGCCAGCGCGGCCTGGCCACGCTTGGCATCGCCCTGCAGTGACAACGCCACGCCCAGGTGGACCAGCGACAGGCCGCCCACCGCCTTGCTGCGCTCGTTGTCGTACAGCGTACGCAGGGTACCCAGCGGCGCACGGTTGACCCGGGCCAGCACGTAGCCCGAATAGGCCTGGTTGGCGAACTTCAGCTTCTCGCGGTCCTCCTGGCCATAGAACTGATTGCCGCCGGACAGCAGATCCTCGCTGAGCCGGTTGAGCGCCTTCTGCAGCACGTTGTCGGGCACCGCAAAACCGGCGTCCTTGGCGTCGAGCAGGAACTCGGTGATGTACGGCGTCAGCCACGGGTTCACGTAGCCGTCGTCACCCCACATCGAGAAGTTGCCGTTGGCCACCTGCATCGACGCCAGGCGACCTAACGCACCTTCCATGCGCTCTCTACGGGTCTTGGCATCCAGGCCATCGGCGCCGAGCATCGACGAGGTGGCCTGGTCCAGGATCAGCGCGGCGTAACCCTTGCTGGTGGTCTGCTCGGCGCAGCCATATGGATAGTTCAGCGCGCCCTGCAGTGCACTGGCGAACGGGATCGGCGGCAGCGGGCTGACCAGCAGGCGGGCATTCACCGACTCGGACATCAGGCCCTCGGTCAGGCTGTTGTCGAGGCTGACCGCGGCCAGCGGATCGAGCGTGCGCACCTGCGAACGCAGCACCTGCGGCCACGCCGCACGCACCGGCAGGTCGTAGCGGCGATCAGCCTTGAAGCCGTTGCCGTCCACCCGCACCCGCACCTTGGCCACGCTGTGGCCCTCGCGAGCCGACAACGGGAAGCTCAGCGTGGTCTTGGCATCGGCATTCAACTGCACGCTGCGGCTGCCCTCACCCAGGTTCAGCGGGCCTTCGCTCTCCACCTTCACGTTGAACTGCCCCGGCTTGCCGGTGAAGTTCTGCACGTCCAGGGTCACGGTGCTGCGGTCGCCCGGGGCCAGCACGCGCGGCATGCTGGCTTCGGCCAGGATCGGGGCGCGCACAATGGTTTCCACGTCACGCTTGCCGTACTGGTCATCGCTGTAGACCAGCGCCGACACGCGCAGGGTGCCGTTGAAGTCCGGCACTTTCAGCCGGATGCGGGCATTGCCCTTGGCATCGAGCTGTACCGGGCCGGAGAACAGGTCCACGGTCTGCACGCGCGCGGTCGGGCGCTTGGCCTGCGGCAATGCCTGCAGCGCCATGTCGCCGCCGAACTTCAGCTTGCCGCTGCCACCATCGAAGCTCTCGATCACCCGGCTGTAGATGTCGTAGGCATCGATACCGAGGCGACGCTGGGCAAAGAAGTGTGCACCGGCATCGGGCACCGGGAAACGGGTGATGTTGAGGATGCCCACGTCCACCGCCGAAACGGTGACGTGCGCGGTCTTGCCGGCCAGCTGCGGCGCACTGACGGTTACCGGCAGGTCCTGCTCCGGGCGCATCTGCTTGGGCGCGACCAGGCCGACGGCCACCGTGCGGCCCTTGCGGTCCATCGGCACGTGCACCACGCCCACCGCGCGGGCCGGGGTGATCTTGCTCGGCGCACTGCCGCCACGGAACACCAGCGCGGTGATGTAGACGTCGTGGCGCTCCCAGTCGGCGGTGACCGGGATCTTGAAGGTCGAACCCGGCTTGGCCTCGATGTCCTGCACATACAGCATGCGGTCGGTCTCGACCATCAGGATGCCCTTGCCGGCGTGCGGCGGGGTCACCGTCACCTCCAGGGTGTCACCGGCCTTGTAACCGGTCTTGTCCAGGCCCAGCTTGACCTTGTCCGGGCGCGCATCCAGGCCACGGTTGTCATCGCCCCAGCTCCAGCCGGCACGGAACGGATAGCGGCTGGTCAGGCCGGTGGACGGATCGAACACGTCCACCCGGTACTCGCCCCACTCCACCGGGAAATCAAAGGCGACCGCGCTGTTGCCGGCATCGACGGTGCGGGTTTCCTTGTTCTCGAAACGGCGGGTGAAGTCGTAGTCCCAGCGGTTGTCGTTGAAGGTCCAGTGGTAGTCGCGCAGCTCGCGCACCAGGGTGATCTTCAGGCCCTTGGCCGGCTGCGGCGTACCAGCGGCATCCACGCGCATCAGCTCGAAGCGCGCGTTGCCGTTGGAATCGGCGCCATCGTCCGGGTTGAACAGCGGTCGCACGCCGACCAGCGCATTGGCCGGCCACATCACCCGCTTCAGGGTGCGGGTGACTGTGCGGCCGCCGGTTTCATACAGGCTGCCGGACAGCACCACGGCGATCGGCGCCTTGGCCTTGGCCGCCTCTTCCGGCAACGCCACATCCTCACGCAGCTGGCCATTGGCCGGCAGCGCGGTATCGATCACGTCCTTGGCCTCGCGCGGCAGCTGCAGGGTCGGGTCACCGAAGAAATAGCCCGGCAGGCCGTCCACCGGCTTCTGTTCGGCAGCCACCGCCATGCGTGCGGTGAAGCGGTTGCCATCGGCCGGTGCGCCATACAGGTAGGCACCATTGGCCTGCAAGCGCAGGTCCTCACCCGGCTTCAGCGTCTTCTGCGCACTGTCCAGGTCCAGCTTCATGCGTTCGGGCAGGAACTCCTCGATGCGCAGGGTCATGCCCTGGATCGCTTCCTTGCTGGCCGGGTCGGTGCGGAACTCGACCTGCCAGCGCCCGGTCGGCGCCTCGGCAGGGATCACCTGCTCGAAATTGATGTAGCCCTGGTCGCCTGGCTGCAGGCGGGTCTCGCGGAAGGTCTTGCCGTCGGGCTGTTTCAGCCGCAGGAACACCGGTTGCGCCTTGACCGGCTTGCCGTCGTTGTCGCGCAGCAGCGCGGACAGCCGCACGGTCTCGCCGGGCCGGTACAGGTCGCGCCCGGACCAGGCATAGACATCGAACCAGGCGTTGTCACGGCCAGCCACGGCGAATTCGCTCAGGTCCAGCGCCGGCTGGTTGAACGGCAGGAAGCTGGTGTCCTTGCCACTGCTGGCAACCAGCACGTGGGTGGCATCCAGGGTGTAGTTCAGCAGCGCATTACCATTGCCGTCGGTGCTGCCCTTCAGCACCACCTCGCCCTTGGCGTCGAGCACGCGCAGGTCGATGCCCTTCAGTGGCGCGCCGTCCTTGAGGCCGGCGGTGTGCACGAACAGCTTGTCCTTGTAGGCGCGGGTATGCAGGCCGATGTCGCTGACCGAGAAGAACGCGGTGTCGAACTCGCCTTCGTAGTCACCGGTACGCTTGAGCAGGGCGAAGTACAGGCCCGGCTCCTGCAGTTCCTTGATGTCCTGGGTGGGCAGGTAGGTCAGCACCCGCTCGTTCTGCTTGCCGCCAAGGATGAAGCGGTTGACGTAGACCGGCTCGGCCAGCTTGTTGATCGGGCTGCGCTCGTAGTCGCTGCTCAGCTCCCAGCTGCCACGGCGGCCGCCGCGCTGGTACTGGCTGAAGAAGGTCGGAAGATCCTTCTCGCGCACGCGCAGGAATTCGACGTCGACTTCCGGAACGTTCACCGAGACCACCGGCAGGCCACGGCTGTCCTTGGCCGGCAGCACGCTGCCCTGCGAGGCGAAGCCGACCACCGGCTTCAGCTCGCCGCTGAAGACCTTCTGCTTCAGTTCCTTGCCCAGCCGGCTGCCGTCAGCGGCCAGCAGGTCCGGCGACACCACCAGGCTGAACTCCTTGCCGGCCTCGACAAACGGGTAGCGCAGGGTCAGGCCGTCATCGGACAGCGTCCAGCTGCTGTCTTCGGTACCGACCTTCTCCTCGAAGCGCACCAGCGTGTCGAAATCCTGGGTGCCAACCAGCGGGCGCGAGAACTCCAGCGCCAGCGACAGGCCGTCATTCTTCTGGTCCGGGTAGGCGCGCAGCAGGGTGAATTCCTTCACCTGCTCGGCCTTGGTGGTGATCGCCTCGCCACTGGCCTTGGGCAACTGCCCGCTGTCGTTGCGGCAGCCGGCCAGGCCCAGCAACAGGCCTCCCGCCAGTACCGCCGCCGCCCATCCCCACCGCTTCCGCCGTGCCGGACCGCTCATGTCGTCACTCCTTGATCGAGGTGGCCATTATAGGCAGGCCGCGTCAAGGCGTTGGCGCCCCGGCGGTCGGAAACCCGGTTCCGCCCGGGACCCGCTAGCCGCCAACCTTGGCTGGCGCCCCCCACATGCCAACCAAGGTTGGCATCTACCAGAGCGGCCTCACCCCGGCAGGTACAGGCCCACATAGTCGGTCACCGGCATTGCCGCCAGCGCCACCGGATCCAGTGATGCCGCCAGGATGCGCTGCTGCTGGACTGTCGGGAAGCGGTGGGCCAGGTGCCGGCGGAACTTGTCCATCAGCAGCGGAATGCCTTCCTCCCGGCGTCGGGCATGGCCGAGCGGGTATTCCACCAGTACCTCGGGCAGCTCAGTACCGTCGCTGAAGCGCACGCCCAGGCCGTTGGCGATGCTGCGCTTGTCCGGGTCCAGGTAGTCGGCGCTGAGTTGCGGATCCTCATGGCAGGCCATCTTCGCCCGCAGGGCATCGATGCGTGGATCAGCGGCAACGTCGTCCTCGTAATCCTCGGCCACCAGCCGCCCGTGCAGCAGCGCGATGGCGACCATGTACTGCACGCAATGGTCGCGGTCGGCCGGGTTATGCAGCGGGCCCTGCTTGTCGATGATGCGGATGCAGGCTTCCTGGGTCCGGATCGCGATATGCGCGATGTCCTCGACCCGCCGCCCCATCGCACGCAACTGCTGGTGCAGCATGATGGCCGCCTCCACTGCGGTCTGGCCATGGAACTCGGCCGGGTAGCTGATCTTGAACAGCACGTTCTCCATCACGTAGCTGCCCAGCGGTCGCCCCAGCGTCAGTGCCTTGCCATGCATCGACACCGCTTCAAAGCCCCAGGTCGGCGCGCTGAGCACGCTGGGGTAGCCCATCTCGCCACTGGCCGCCATCAGCGCCAGGCGCACGCCACGGCTGGTCGCATCGCCAGCTGCCCAGCTCTTGCGCGAGCCGGTGTTGGGTGCGTGCCGGTAGGTGCGCAGGGACTGACCATCGACCCAGGCCAGCGACAACGCATTGAGCATGCGCTCGCGATCCAGGCCGAGCAGCTGCGCAACCACAGCGGTGGTGGCCACTTTGACCAGCACCACGTGGTCCAGCCCGACCCGGTTGAAGGAATTCTCCAGCGCCAGCACGCCCTGGATCTCGTGCGCCTTGATCATTGCCAGCAGCACGTCGCGCACGGTCGGCGGTGGGCGCCGCAGAGCCTCCGCGTTGCGCCCCAGCCAATCGCAGACGGCAAGGATGCCACCCAGGTTGTCCGAAGGGTGCCCCCATTCGGCCGCCAGCCAGGTATCGTTGAAATCCAGCCAGCGCACCATCGCGCCGATGTTGAAGGCGGCCTGCACCGGGTCCAGCACGTAATGCGTACCCGGAACGCGCGCGCCGTTGACCACGCTGATGCCCGGCACCAGTGGACCAAGCAGTTTGCTGCAGGCCGGGAAGGACAGCGCTTCCAGGCCGCAGCCCAGCGTGTCGAGCAGGCAGTGGTGCGCGGTCTGGAACGCCAGGGGTGAGTCGATGCGCGCGTCGCGCACGTAGTCGACGATGCCCACCAGCAGCGCATCCCACGCTGCACGCTCGTTGGATGGGGTGTGGCTGTCGGACATTATCGATCTCCTCGTTGCGGTGCACGGTTGCCCGTGCACCATGCCAACCAAGGTTGGCATCTATCAAAGCAATCGGTCTCTGCGGCCCGGTAGTCGCCAACCTTGGTTGGCGTTCACCAACGCATCACTCGACCGGTACCCGCACCTTGCCTTCCATCAGCACGCGGGCGCTGCGGCTCATGATGGCCTTGGTCACCGTCCATTGGCCGTCAACGAGACCGGCCTGCGCACCCACGCGCAACGTGCCGGAGGGATGGCCGAAGGTCACCGCTTCGCGTTCGCCGCCTCCAGCAGCGCGATTCACCAGCGTGCCCGGAATCGCTGCCGCGGTGCCGATCGCCACGGCAGCGGTACCCATCATCGCGTGGTGCAGCTTTCCCATCGACAACGCACGCGCATGCAGGTCGATCGCCGAGGCCGGAATGACCTTGCCACTGGACGACACGTAGTCCTGCGCCGGTGCCACGAAGGCCACCTTCGGCGTGTGCTGGCGGGTCGCCGCATCTTCCAGGTTCTTGATCAGCCCCATGCGCAAGGCGCCGTAGGCGCGGATCTTCTCGAAGCGCTCCAGCGCCCCCTTGTCCTCGTTGATCGCAGGCTGCAGTTCGGTGCCGGTGTAGCCCAGGTCGGCCGCATTGAGGAAGATGGTCGGAATGCCGGCGGTGATCATGGTCACCTCGAAACTGCCCACGCCCGGCACGTCCAGGGTGTCGACCAGGTTGCCGGTCGGGAACATCGCGCCCGCATCGCCGTCATCGGACGGATCGATGAACTCCAGCTGGATCTCGGCGGCCGGGAAGGTCACGCCATCCAGCTCGAAATCACCGGTCTCCTGCACTTCGCCATCGCGCATCGGCACGTGGGCGATGATGGTCTTGCCGATGTTGGCCTGCCAGATGCGCACGGTGCACAGGCCGTCGCGTGGCACGCGGGACGGATCGATCAGGCCGTTGGCGATCGCGAACGGACCCACCGCAGTGCTGAGGTTGCCGCAGTTGCCGCTCCAGTCGACGAAGGCGGTGTCGATCGAGACCTGGCCGTACAGGTAGTCCACATCGTGGTCCGGCACCGAGGCGGTGGAAATGATCACGCATTTACTGGTGCTGGAGGTGGCGCCGCCCATGCCGTCGGTCTGCTTGCCATACGGATCGGGCGAGCCGATCACGCGCATCAGCAGCGCATCGCGTGCGGCGCCCGGCACCTGCGCGGCGTCGGGCAGGTCCTGCAGGCGGAAGAACACGCCCTTGCTGGTGCCACCGCGCATGTAGGTGGCGGGAATACGGAGTTGAGGGAGGAAAGTCATGGATCAGTATCCTGGGTGCGACGAACCAATATCGGGGTTGAGCTCCTCGTCTTCGAGCAGTGCTTCCATACCCCGCGAAGCATTCCAGATGCGCACGATGGAAACGTGCGCAGGTAGCTCCACGTAGTAGACCAGGTAGCCGTCGAAGCGACGAACCGGATGAAAACGCAACGGCGCTGGCAGCGAGGGCAACAGATCCGCATGCAATGTGGAACCAGCACCCGGGTGAGCCTCGATCAGCTTGACGACGGACTCCACCGCATCGATGAAGCCAACTTCCAGCACTTCTCCGCCCTGATCTGCATACCAGGCTGCTGCCTGGTCGAGATCTAGAACCGCTGCAGGAGACCAGTGCGAAGGTCTCACTTGCGGTTCCGAGCACGCTCACGGAGCTTGTCGAAGTGATCCGGCGCCAGAGGCGCCGAAGGACCAGAAGACAGCCCCTCGGCAATCAACTGCTTGAGCAGCTCTTCAGCCTTGCTGCGCTGGCGCTGGCGGATCAGGTCGCGCACATAGTCCGACGTGCTGGAGTAGCCGCCTTCGCGCACTTCTTCGTCCACGAACTGCTTGAGCGGATCAGTCAGCGAAATGTTCATGGTGGCCATGAGACTCTCCATTGGCAGTTTTTGCCAAGTCAGTGTGCGCCCTGCCCAGGTGTCGGACAAGCCCGCCCCCGGCCTCCGGGGGCAGGCATTCAGGCCGGTATCACGCCACCTTGGCGCCTTCCAGGAAGTCCTGCGCGAAGCGCTGCAACACGCCACCGGCCTCGTAGATCGCCACTTCCTCGTCGCTGTCCAGGCGGCAGGTGACCGGCACGATCACGTCCTGGCCGTCGCGGCGGTGGATGACCAGCGTCAGCTCGGCGCGCGGGGTGCGCTCGCCGACCACGTCGAAGGTCTCGGTGCCATCGATGCCCAGGGTCAGGCGGGTGGTACCCGGCTTGAACTCCAGCGGCAGCACGCCCATGCCGATCAGGTTGGTACGGTGAATCCGCTCGAAGCCCTCGGCCACGATCGCCTCCACGCCAGCCAGGCGCACGCCCTTGGCGGCCCAGTCACGCGAGCTGCCCTGGCCGTAGTCGGCACCGGCAATGATGATCAGCGGCTGCTTGCGCTCCATGTAGGTCTCGATGGCTTCCCACATGCGCATCACCTTGCCTTCCGGCTCCACGCGCGCCAGCGAACCCTGCTTCACGCTGCCGTCGTCGTTGCGCACCATCTCGTTGAACAGCTTCGGGTTGGCGAAGGTGGCGCGCTGCGCGGTCAGGTGGTCGCCGCGGTGGGTCGCGTAGGAATTGAAGTCCTCTTCGGGCAGGCCCATCTTCGCCAGGTACTCACCGGCGGCACTGGAGGCCAGGATCGCGTTGGACGGCGACAGGTGGTCGGTGGTGATGTTGTCCGGCAGCACCGCCAGCGGGCGCATGCCCGACAGCGTGCGCTCACCGGCCAGTGCGCCCTCCCAGTACGGCGGGCGACGGATATAGGTGCTCTGCGGGCGCCAGTCGTACAGCGGGCTGACCGTCGCGCCGTGCTCCACGCGCACATTGAACATCGGGTTGTAGACGCGGCGGAACTGCTCCGGCTTGACCGAGGCCTTGACCACGGCGTCGATCTCGGCGTCGCTCGGCCAGATGTCCTTCAGGCGCACCTCGTTGCCGTCGGCGTCCACGCCCAGCACGTCCTTCTCGATGTCAAAGCGCACGGTGCCGGCGATGGCATAGGCGATCACCAGCGGCGGCGACGCCAGGAAGGCCTGCTTCGCATACGGGTGGATGCGGCCATCGAAGTTGCGGTTGCCCGACAGCACAGCCGTGGCGTACAGGTCACGGTCGATGATCTCCTGCTGGATGGCCGGATCGAGCGCGCCGCTCATGCCGTTGCAGGTGGTGCAGGCGAAGGCGACGATGCCGAAGCCCAGCTTTTCCAGGTCCGGCAGCAGGCCGGCCTCTTCCAGGTACAGCTGCACCGCCTTCGAGCCGGGCGCCAACGATGACTTCACCCACGGCTTGCGCAGCAGGCCGCGCTCATTGGCCTTGCGTGCCAGCAGGCCGGCAGCGATCACGTTGCGCGGGTTGGAGGTGTTGGTGCAGCTGGTGATGGCGGCGATGATCACCGCGCCATCCGGCATCAGCCCCTGTGCCTGCTCGGCCTTGCCCGCTGCCAGCTTGGCCTCGTCGGCGATGCCGCGCTCGGCCAGCTCGGCGGTCGCCACGCGCTTGTGCGGGTTGGACGGGCCGGCCATGTTGCGCACCACGCTGGACAGGTCGAAGCGCAGCACGCGCTCATACTGTGCGGTGGCCAGGTCGTCAGCCCACAGGCCGGTGGTGCGCGCATAGTTTTCCACCAGCGCCACCTGCGATTCCTCGCGCCCGGTCAGGCGCAGGTAATCGATGGTCTGCCCGTCGATGTAGAACATCGCGGCGGTGGCGCCGTATTCGGGGCACATGTTGGAGATGGTGGCGCGGTCACCGATGGTCAGTGCCGCCGCTCCCTCGCCGAAGAATTCAAGGTACGCGCCGACCACGCGCTCCTTGCGCAGGAATTCGGTCAGCGCCAGCACCACGTCGGTGGCGGTGATGCCCGGCTGCGGCCTGCCGGTCAGCTCGACGCCGATGATATCCGGCAGTCGCATCCACGAGGCACGACCGAGCATCACGTTCTCGGCTTCCAGGCCGCCCACACCAATGGCGATCACGCCCAGCGCATCCACGTGCGGGGTGTGGCTGTCGGTGCCCACGCAGGTGTCGGGGAAGGCTACGCCGTCCTGCACGTAGATCACCGGCGACATCTTCTCCAGGTTGATCTGGTGCATGATGCCGTTGCCCGGCGGAATCACGTCCACGTTCTCGAACGCCAGCTTGGTCCAGTCGATGAAGTGGAAGCGGTCTTCGTTGCGGCGATCCTCGATCGCGCGGTTCTTCTCGAACGCCTGCGGATCGAAACCACCACACTCCACCGCCAGCGAGTGATCGACGATCAGCTGCACCGGCACCACCGGATTCACCTTGGCCGGGTCGCCGCCCTTGTCGGCGATCGCATCACGCAGGCCAGCCAGGTCGACCAGTGCGGTCTGGCCGAGGATGTCGTGGCACACAACGCGCGCCGGGAACCACGGGAAATCCAGGTCACGGCGGCGCTCGATCAGCTGCTTCAGCGAATCGGCGAGCGTGGCCGGATCGCAGCGGCGTACCAGGTTCTCGGCCAGCACGCGCGAGGTGTACGGCAGGGTGGCATAGGCGCCGGGCTGGATTGCATCGACGGCGGCGCGCGCGTCGAAATAGTCCAGCACGCTGCCGGGGAGGTTCTTGCGGTAATCGGTATTCATGGGCTGGCGGAATGCTTGGGGCGGGCCGGGTGCCGGCGGTGCGGCGGCGAAAGCATCCGGCCGGCACGCGGCCGGCCGGATGGGGACAGCAGGTGGATCAGACGCGCTTGTCGATGGCGACGAAGTCGCGGTCTTCCGGACCGATGTAGTTGGCGCTCGGGCGGATGATCTTGCCGTCGATGCGCTGCTCGATGATGTGCGCGCTCCAGCCGGCGGTGCGCGCGATCACGAACAGCGGGGTGAACATCGCGGTCGGCACGCCCATCATGTGGTAGCTGACGGCGCTGAACCAGTCCAGGTTCGGGAACATCTTCTTGATGTCCCACATCACCGATTCCAGGCGCTCGGCGATGTCGTACATCTTCATGCTCGACTGTTCTTCGGACAGCTCGCGGGCCACGTCCTTGATCACCTTGTTGCGCGGATCGGAGACGGTATAGACCGGATGGCCGAAGCCGATCACCACTTCCTTGCGCTCGACGCGGGCCTTGATGTCTTCCTCGGCCTCATCCGGATTGTCGTAGCGCTTCTGCACTTCGAACGCCACTTCATTGGCGCCGCCGTGCTTCGGGCCACGCAGTGCGCCGATGCCACCGCAGATCGCGCTGTACATGTCGCTGCCGGTACCGGCGATGACACGACAGGTGAAGGTCGAGGCGTTGAACTCGTGTTCTGCGTACAGGATCAGCGAGGTGTGCATCGCCTTCACCCACGAGTCCTGCGGCTTCTCGCCGTGCAGCAGGTGCAGGAAGTGGCCACCGATCGAGTCATCGTCGGTTTCCACGTCGATGGCACGGCCGTTGTGGCTCCAGTGGTACCAGTACAGCAGCATCGAGCCGAGGCAGGCCATCAGCTTGTCGGCAATGTCGCGCGCGCCCGGATGATTGTGGTCATCCTTCTCCGGCGCCACGCAGCCGAGCACGGACACACCGGTGCGCATCACGTCCATCGGGTGTGCCGACGGCGGCAGTTCTTCCAGTGCGGCCTTCACCGCGGCCGGGATGCCACGCAGCGACTTCAGCTTGGCCTTGTACGAAACCAGCTCGGCGCGGGTTGGCAGCTTGCCGTGCACCAGCAGGTAGGCGATTTCCTCGAACTCGCTGGTGTTGGCCAGGTCCAGGATGTCGTAGCCACGGTAATGCAGGTCGTTGCCACTGCGGCCCACGCTGCACAGCGCGGTGTTGCCGGCGGCGGTGCCGGACAGGGCGACGGACTTCTTCGGCTTGAAGGTCGGGGTTGCGGTCGTATCGTTCATGTTTCCCTCCGAAACTTGATGGTGCAGGGTACTGCTTATTTCTTGGCGGCGAACAGCGCATCGAGCTGCTGCTCGAAGGCGTGGTAGCCGATGCGGTCGTAGAGTTCTTCGCGGGTCTGCATGGTTTCCACCACGTTGCGCTGGTGGCCATCGCGGCGCACCGCCTGGTAGACGTTCTCGGCCGCCTTGTTGGCCGCGCGGAACGCCGACAGCGGGAACAGCTGGATCGCAACACCGGCCGAAGCCAGTTCATCGCGGCTGAACAGCGGGGTGGCACCGAATTCGGTGATGTTGGCCAGCACCGGCACCTTCACCGCGTCGACGAAGCGACGGTAGGTGTCCAGGTCGTAGGCCGCCTCGGCGAAGATACCGTCGGCACCGGCCTCGACACAGGCAATGGCGCGCTCGATGGCCTTGTCCACGCCGTCCACCTGGATGGCGTCGGTACGCGCGATCAGGAAGAAGTCCGGATCGGTCTTGGCATCGGCGGCAGCCTTCACGCGGTCGACCATTTCACCCTGCGAGACGATCTCCTTGCCCGGACGGTGACCGCAGCGCTTGGCGCCAACCTGGTCTTCGATGTGGCAGGCGGCCGCGCCGGCCTTGATCAGCGACTTCACGGTGCGCGCGATGTTGAACGCACTCGGCCCGAAGCCGGTATCGATGTCCACCATCAGCGGCAGGTCGCAGACATCGGTGATGCGGCGCACGTCCACCAGCACGTCTTCCAGGGTGTTGATGCCCAGGTCCGGCAGGCCCAGCGAGCCCGCGGCAACACCGCCGCCGGACAGATAGATGGCGCGGAAGCCGGCGCGCTTGGCCAGCAGGGCGTGGTTGGCGTTGATGGCGCCGATCACCTGCAGCGGCGATTCGGCAGCAAGCGCCTCACGGAAGCGGGCACCGGCGGAGAAAGGGGCGGAAGCGGTCATGCGGCAATCCAGGTTGGAGAACGGATAGATAGGCGCAAGCACCATGCCAAGCTGCAAGCCGTTGATTTCACGGGGATGACCACCACGCAATAGTGAAACATATGAAACATTGAAACGGATGTATCATGAAACATCACGTCGACCTCCAGCCGCCATGTACCTGCCCCGCTCACCCCTGCGCCACGCCGACACCGACCCCGGTCGCCCGGTGATCTGGACGGTCAGCGTCTCGCGCCTGACCGGCCTGCTCGGCGATGTCATTCCCGAATTCGATCGACGCGCGCGCATCGAGCAGATCAACCTAGGTTTCGAGGAAGCGGTGGATGTGATCGGTCAACGCCTGCGCCGCGAGCATTGCGACGTGGTCATCGCCGGCGGCTCCAACGCGGCCTGGCTGCGCGGTCGGCTGGGGCTGCCACTGGTGCCGATCCAGGCCAATGGCTTCGACCTGATGGAAGCGTTGGCCCGTGCCCGCCGCATCGCCAGCCGCATCGGCCTGGTCACCCACGCCAGCGACGTACCGGCGTTCAGCAACTTCCAGCAGAGTTTCGGCCTGGATATCGAGCACCGCCGCTTCGTCACCCGCGAGGATGCGCGCGACTGCATCGCCGACCTGCGCGCCAACGGCATCGAGGTCATCGTCGGCACCGGCATGGCCATCGACCATGCCGAGCAGGCCGGCCTGCCGGGGGTACTGCTCTATTCGGCCGACTCGGTGCGGCAGGCGTTTGAACATGCGCTGGAGCTGACCCAGGCGCTGGCCCGCTCCAGCGGCAACCGAGCCGCCCCGCGCCGGCGCCCGGCAGCGCGTGCCGACACGCATGAACTGCTCGGCGACAGCCAAGCGATGGCCCAGGTGCGCGCACAGATCGCGCTCTATGCACCGCATGACAGCACGGTGCTGGTCACCGGCGAAACCGGCACCGGCAAGGAACTGGTAGCGCGTCAACTGCACGCCGCCAGCGGCCGTCGCGGGCGCTTCGTGGCGCTGAATTGCGGCGCCATCAGCGAATCACTGCTGGAAGCCGAACTGTTTGGCTACAGCGATGGTGCCTTCACTGGTGCACGGCGCGGTGGTCGCGTGGGCCTGGTCGAGGCCGCCGATGGCGGTACGTTGTTCCTGGATGAGATCGGCGAACTGCCGCTGCCGTTGCAGACCCGCCTGCTGCGCGTGCTGGAAGAACGCGAGGTGCTGCGTGTCGGCGCTACCGAACCGACCGCAGTCGACCTGCGCGTGGTGGCCGCCACCCTGAAGTCGCTGGAACAGCACGCGGCGACCGGCGGCTTCCGTCGCGACCTGTATTACCGGCTGGCCGCGCTACGCATCGCCCTGCCCCCGCTGCGTGCGCGGCGCAGTGACATCCCGCTGCTGGCACAGCACTTCTTCCGCCAGCTGCGTGGCATCGACGCGCCATTGGATGAGGAGGCACTGGCGCTGCTGAGCGCGGCCGAGTGGCCGGGAAACGTGCGCGAACTGCGCAATCTGGTGGATCGACTACGCATCCACTGGCAGCCTGGGGAAGGGTTGATCGATGCAGCGCGCCTGCTGCAGCTGGCACCCGAGCTGGTGCATGAAGGTGTCGCGGCGTTGCCGGTGGAAAGCAACGGCAAGCGGCCACCGCGTGCGCAGCTGGAAGCACTGCTGCGGGAACACCGGCATGATCGTGAGGGCATGGCGCAGGCGCTGGGGGTATCCCGCACCACGCTGTGGCGCTGGTTGCGCGCTGAAGGGTTGTAGAAGTCGAGCTTGCTCGACTGCTTCATCTAAGCCGCCCGATCATCATCGTTGATGTACCAAACGATGAAATCTACGAAATTCTTCCAACGGGCAGGAGTTTCACCCGAAAGAAACTGATCATGCCGAGCCAGGCAATAGTCATGCACATCTTCCTTTCGCACATCGTACAAATACATCCCCTCACCTTCGTCAGATGACAACGGAAGAAAATCCGCTGGGAGCTCGTAACGATCCCAAACGTACTCAGCCTGGTCTGGAATCTTCGGAATTCCAGGACCAACGATACGCAACAACTCAAGCCTACCGCTCACAGCAGGCAGCGCGCCATTGACCGCCATGTAGAAAATCCACATATCGCAGTGAGGAGCAACGCCCAAGCGACGCATGACGTCGGCCGCCGAAGCGCAATCAGGATTCCGACGATCCGGGTACGCGCGAACCACGCGCCGGATCAGATCATTCATCCGCATTCAACTGCCTCCGCATCACTCAATGTTCAACGCGCCCAGCGCACTTCTATCGCGAACCGTCCACTCCCAACTGTGGCAATCCACAACAGCAACACACCCAGCGGCACTTCGCTCAGGTAGAAGAACCAGCTCAACCAATCCGGCACGTTCAGTCCCGCAGGAATGCGCGCGATGCCATCGGTAAGTGCCGCCACCGCGCAGATCCCCGCCAGCAACAGGGCCGAGGGCGGCTCAAAAGGCCCAGTGCCAGCAGTCCACCCGCAATCCATTCGATCACGCCGAGCACCGGCGCACTGAACACCGGGAACGGGATCCTCGCATCGACCAGCGTATGCACCATGCGTTCGCGGCCCGCATCGGTGAACACCTTGTTCCAGCCGGACACGCAGAACATCACCCCGGCCACGATTCGGGCGATCAACAGCAGGAACGCTTCCACGCCGTGACGCGGCGGCGGCACCGCAAACAGGCAACGCCAGGAGGGCATGGCAACTCCGGAAGTCGAGAACATCCGTCGGAGTGTGCCGGTTAAGGGCCTGCTCGCAGATGAAGCAAGCCGGTCCATTTGCGACAGCCTGCTCTTGTGGAGTCGAGCCCTGCTCGACTGCCTCATGCGTCGGAGCAGCACCCGAGCACGGCACGGCTCTACAACCGCCGCCCGTCAGCGAGCAGCAGCTCGATGTCCTCCACCTGCACCACCGGTACCTGCCACGGATGATGCGGCACGATGCCCTGCTCGAAGATGCGCTGCAGCCGCTGCGGATCGCGCGGCAGGCAGAATTCCAGGCGCACGCTGTCGACCACTTCGGTGCGACCCGCTTCACCCTGCACGGGCGACGCCCCCATGCGTGGGCGGAACTGCTCGAATCCCGGCGCCGACCACCACATGCCATGCTCGTAGTCGCCGGCCGCGAGCGCATCCACCGCGAGGATGCCCCGCTTCACTGCGTCCAGCGCGACCGATGGAACAAACACCACCACGCGGTACAGCGGCAGGCGTTGCATCAGTCAGCCTTACGGGTACAGCAGGCGCTTGCTCCAGCGCCCTTCCGCACCGGCTTCATAGCACCAGCGCTCGTGCAGGCGGAACTGCGCGCCGTACCAGAACTCGATGCGGTCGGGCACCACACGCAGGCCACTCCAGCCCTCCGGGCGCGGCACGTCCTTGCCTTCGAAGCGGGCTTCGACCTCGGCCACGCGCGCGTCGAATTCCTCGCGCGTGGCCAGCGTCTTCGACTGCTGCGAAGCCCAGGCGCCGATCTGGCTCATCCGCGGGCGGCTGGCGAAATAGGCGTCGGCCTCGGCATCGGCCACCTGCTCGACGCGACCCTCGATGCGCACCTGGATGCCGGCCTCGCGCAGGCTGCGCCACAGGAACAGCAGTGCAGCCTGCGGATTGGCCTGCAGCTCCCGGCCCTTGTGGCTGTCCAGGTGGGTGTAGAACACGAAGCCACGCTCATCGAACGCCTTCAGCAGCACGGTGCGCGCCGACGGACGGCCGTGCGTATCGGCGGTGGCCACGGTCATGGCATTCGGCTCGATCTCGCGGCTCTGTTTGGCCTCGTCGAACAGGCCGGCAAACGTGGACAGGGCTTCGGCGTACAGGTCGCTCATGGTTGCGTTCTTCTCACACGGATTGGGCTATTGTGGCTGCATGGCCGCTGCTGCGTATATGCCCCAGGTGAAAGGATTCCCCGAAACATTGGCCGAACAGGTGCTGGACGACGCACTGGGCAGTGGCGCAGCGGTTCCAGTATTGGCGATCAGCGGCCTGCAGGGGAGCGGCAAATCGACGCTGGCCGCGCAGGTCGTGGCCCGCGCCCAGGCACGCGGCCTGAACGCCGCCACGCTGTCGATCGACGACGTCTACCTGACCCGCGTGCAGCGCCAACGGCTTGCCCGCCAGGTGCATCCACTGCTGATCACCCGGGGCCCGCCGGGCACCCACGACCTGCCGCTGGCCCACGCAGTGCTGGATGCGGTGGCCGCGCGGCAGCCCTTCGCGATGCCGCGTTTCGACAAGCTGGCCGACGAACGCCTGCCCGAAGCGCAATGGCCGCACCTGCAACAACCGCTGGACCTGCTGGTGTTCGAAGGCTGGTTTCTGGGCACGCCCGCGCAGGATGACAACGCGCTGGACAGCCCGTTGAACGCGCTGGAGCGCGAGGCCGACGCCGATGGCCGCTGGCGGCGCTGGTGCAACCAGGCGCTGGCCCGCGACTACCCGGCGCTGTGGCAGCGCTACGACCGGCTATGGTTCCTGCAGCCGCCGGATTTCTCGGTGGTACCGCGCTGGCGCTGGCAGCAGGAGCAGAACCTGCAGGCCTTTCAGCCAGGCCGGCACGGCATGAGCCGGCCACAGCTGGAACGCTTCGTGCAGTACTACGAGCGGGTCAGCCGGCAGGCACTGCGGGCGCTGCCGGCGCTTGCCGATCACATGGTGGTCCTGGACGGCCAGCGACAGGTGCAGGACGTGCGCTGAGCACGCCTATTCCACCAGGAAGGTCACCCGCAGGTTGACCCGCCATTCGGTGATCTCGCCGCTGCCATTGGTGACCACCTTGGTCTCGTTCACCCAGGCGCCCTGGATGCCCTTGACCGTCTCGGAGACCTTCTTCAGCCCGCTGCGCACGGCGTCCTCCACGCTCTTCGGCGAGGAGGCGGTGATTTCGATGACCTTGGCGACCGTCATGGCCTGTACTCCGGCTGGCGCGGGAGACCCCGCTGGAACGCCTACCCTGACGTGAAGAACGTAAAGGCCAGGGCACGGAGGTGTTAGCATCAGAGGGCATGAATCCTGCTCCGAACCTGATCCTGATCGGCCCGATGGGCGCCGGCAAAACCTGCATCGGCCGCCGCTTGGCCGAGCGCTTCACGCTGGACTTCGTCGATGTCGACCAGGCCATCGTCGATGCCGCCGGTGCCAGCATCCCGACCATCTTCGAGCACGCCGGCGAAGCCGGTTTCCGCAACCATGAACGCGAGGCCCTGGCCCGTGTGCTGGAAGGCCGCAGCCAGCTGGTCTCCACCGGCGGCGGCGCGGTGCTGGACCCCGGCAACCGTGCACTGATCGCCCGCCGCGGCTTCGTGGTCTACCTGCGGGTCAGCGTGACCGCGCAGCTGGAACGCCTGGCCCGCGACAAGGGCCGGCCGCTGCTGCAACGCCCGGACCGCGAGCAGGTGCTGCACGACCTGGCCGCACACCGCGACCCGCTATACCGCGAACTGGCCGACCTCACCCTCGATACCGACCCGTACACCGCTGCCGATGCGACTGCCCAGCTGGTGGTCAAGCTGGCCACGCAATGGCAGCGCCAGGACCTGACTGCATGACTTCCCCCGCCCTGCTGCAGGTCGCCGTTGGCGGCGACCGCCCCTACACCATCACCATCGGCGCCGGTGCCCAGGCCGATGGCGCTGCACTGGCCGCGCACGTTCGCGGCCGCCACGTGCTGCTGCTCAGCGACAGCGAAGTCGCCCCGCGCTATCTGGCGCCGGTGAAGCAGACCCTGCTGGCCGCGCGCCCCGACCTGATCATCGGCGAGCACGTGCTGGCCGCCGGTGAGGCCTCCAAGACGCTGGCCGAATTCGGCCGCGCGATCGAAGCGCTTGCGGCGCTCGGCGCCACCCGCGACGCCTGCGTGTTCGCCCTCGGCGGCGGCGTGGTCGGTGACCTTGCCGGATTTGCCGCGGCCTGCTGGATGCGCGGCGTGGACTGCGTGCAGCTGCCGACCACCCTGCTGGCGATGGTCGATTCGTCGGTGGGCGGCAAGACCGCCGTCGACATCCCGGCCGGCAAGAACCTGGTCGGCGCCTTCCATCCGCCGCGTGCGGTCATCGCAGATACCCGCGTGCTGGCCACCCTGCCGCCGCGCGAACTGCGTGCAGGCCTGGCCGAAGTGGTGAAGTACGGTGCGCTGGGCGACGCGGTGTTCTTCGAATGGCTGCAGCAGCATGCCGATGCGCTGGTCGCCGGTGAAGACCACGTGCTTTCCGAAGCCATCGCGCGCAGCTGCCGGCACAAGGCCGCCATCGTCGAGCGCGATCCGTTCGAGAAGGGCGAACGTGCCCTGCTCAACCTCGGGCATACCTTCGGCCATGCCATCGAAACCGAGCAGGGCTACTCGGCTCCAGGCCGCGATGCGCTGAACCATGGCGAGGCGGTGGCGGTGGGCATGGTGCTGGCGGCGAAGCTGTCCACCGACCTCGGCCTGGCCGACGATGCCGACCGCGCTCGCCTGCAGGCACTGTTGGAACGCCTCGGCCTGCCGGTGGCGATCCCGGCCGGGCTGGACCCGCAGGCCCTGCTCGGCCGCATGCGCCTGGACAAGAAGAACGTGGCCGGCCGCCTGCGCCTGGTGCTGTGGCGCGGCATGGGCCGCGCCGATGCCGATGAACAGGCAGATGACGGTGACCTTGATCGCCACGATGATGGCGTTGACGAACGCCGACTGGGTCACGCCCACGTACAGCAGGCCGGACACCGCCGCCAC